>NZ_JBFAOF010000030.1:0-22104 GCF_040675125.1 Spirillospora sp. NPDC049652
GGCGGCGGCAGCGGCGGCGGCCCCGGCAACCGCGCGACCCCGAGCGCCGCGATCGACACCCGCGCCTTCCTGTTGGCGAGCGCCGACACCGCCGCCAAGCAGCCCACCGCGCACGGGAACTGCTGGTACCAGCGCACCCGCGCCTACCAGGAGGCGGGCGCGATCCCGCCCAGCAAGGCGAAGCCCGACATGAAGCCGCTGCCGTACCGGGCGCGCACCGCCGCCAGCGGTGAGGACTGGGTCTGCGGCCTCCCCGGCAAGAGCGACGTGCGGCTGCGCTCGCGCGGGCCGCTGGACATCCGCGTCACCTTCCCCACCAAGAAGGACGAGGCGGCCTGGCGCACGGCGGGTTCCCCCGCCCTGGACGTCAACGGCGGCACCACCGCGACCAAGCCGTTCACCACCACGTACGAGAAGTCCTCGCACATGGTGAACCCGGTGATCGGCTCCCACGAGATCGTGTGGAAGTCCGTCCCGAACCTGCCCGCCACGAAGTCCGGCCTGGACTCCTACCTGCGCGACCTCTGGCGGCAGGACCGCAAGGGCGGCGCGCACGGCTACACGGCCCCCGCCTCCTACTGCCAGTACGTCTTCGTCGCCGCGTGGGACCTGTTCATGGCCCCGACCTCGTCCGGGACCAGGTCGTCCCTGTACCGGATCCTGGCCGACTGCCCGTCCCTGCGCGCCACCGGACGCGTCACCGACTCCGCAGGCCGTCGCGGCGTGGCGCTCACCTCCGAGGGCGTCCGCCTCGTCGTCGATCCGGCCAACGCGCAGCTCCTGGAGTTCGACCAGGGCGGCGGCGACCGCCTCGGCTTCGAGAAGCAGGGCTGGGTCACCCGCATCGGCGCCCGTCCCACCCACTGAGAAGGACCACACATGCGCAGATCCGCCATCGCCCTCCTCACGCTCGCGCTGGCCGCCACGGCGTCGCCGGTGTCCGCCGCCACGGCGACGCCAGGGCCCGCCGCCCCGGCCGGCGGTCCGAAATGGCAGCAGTTCGGCGTGCCCGTGAAGGAGCGCACCAACATCCTCGGCGTCACCGCGACCGCCCGCGACGACGCCTGGGCGGGCGGCCTCGTCCTCAGGCCGAACGCCGGACCGCCGGTCGCCAAGCCGCCCGAACTGCGCCGTTCGAAGGCGGCGCAGGTCGGCGATTGCCCCGACAAGGAGGTGTTCGAGACCCTCATGCTCCACTGGAACGGCAGATCCTGGAAGCGGACGGCCATGCCGGACGTCGGCCGCATCAACCGGGTCAGCGCGTCGAGCGCGAAGGACGTGTGGGCGTCGGCCGACTGCGCGCTCCTGCACTGGAACGGACGCGCCTGGTCGCAGGTCGCCTACCAGCCGATCCCAGGGGCTCAGCAGTCCGGGAACGGGGACGTCAGCGCCGTCTCCGCCCGGGACGCGTGGCTGACCGGCGACACCTACGATTCGAGGACGCAGGTCGAGCGCAGCTTCATCCAGCACTGGGACGGGCGGCGGTGGCGGAACGTCCGGCTGCCCGCCCTCGGTGACTCCTTCGGCCTGCAGGCGATCGACGCGCGCGGCCCGAATGACGCGTGGGCCGCCGGGACCGATTACACCAAGAACGACACCCGGCCCGAGCGCGTGATCCTGCTGCACTGGGACGGACGGTCCTGGAAGCGCGTCCCCGCGCCGTCCACCGGCGACTGGACGACCCGGATCCAGCGCCTGCGGATGGTGTCCCGGAACGACGTCTGGATCACCGGAACGAGCAAGCGGAAGCCGGACTGGGAGGAGATCCGCCGCCCGCTGCTCCTGCACTGGAACGGCCACGCGTGGTCCGCCGCGAAGGTGCCGGACGGGCGCGGTGAGCTGTACGACGTCGCCGTGAGCGGCGACCGCGCGATCGCCGCCGGTGACACGTACGCGCCGTCCCTGCCGGACTACACGTCCTACACCCTGCGCCGCACCCCGACGGGCTGGCGGGAGACCACCTCCCCGGTCTCCGGGAAGGCGGTCGTCGAGGGCCTGGCGGCAATCCCCGGCGGCGGCATGTGGAGCGTGGGCACGAGCGGCGACGAGCAGCACATGACACCGTTCATCGCCCGCTGGAACTGATGGATACCGGGGCCGGGACGGGAATCGACAACCCCGTCCTGGCCCCGATCTTTCGGCTACTTGCCGCGCTCGGTGAAGTCCTCGTACGCGGCCAGGACGTCGTCGGTCGGGCCGTCCATGCGCAGCACCCCGGACTCCAGCCACAGCGTCCGGTCGCAGGTCTCGCGGATGGTGGAGGTGCTGTGGCTGACCAGGAACACGGTTCCGGCCTCCTGGCGGAGTTCCTCGATCCGCTCCTTGCTGCGCCGCTGGAAACCGCTGTCGCCTGTGGACAGCGCCTCGTCGATCAGCAGGACGTCGTGCGTCCTGGCGGCGGCGATCGAGAACCGCAGGCGGGCGGCCATGCCGGACGAGTAGGTCCGCATCGGCATGTGGATGAAGTCGTCGCGCTCGTTGATCCCGGAGAACTCGACGATGCCCTCGTAGCGCTCGCGGGTCTGCTCCGGTGTCATGCCCATCGCGAGGCAGCCGAGCGCGACGTTCCGCTCGCCGGACAGGTCGTTCATCAGCGCCGCGTTCACCCCGAGCAGCGACGGCTGCCCGTCGGTGTAGACGCGTCCGCGCTCGGTCGGGAGAAGCCCGGCGATGGCGCGCAGCAGCGTCGACTTCCCGGACCCGTTGGTGCCGACCAGCCCGACCGCCTCGCCCCGGCGCGCGACCAGGCTGACGCCTTTGACGGCGTGCACCTCGCGCGTCCCTGGCAGGGCTCGGCGGCTCGCGAGGCGTCCGAGCGCGGACGATGCGCTGCCGCGTCCCGTCCCCGATCCGTGCACCCGGTAGACGACATGGACGTCCTCCACGATCACCGTGGGTGGGGGTTTCCGCAGGTCAGCCACGACCGTACTCCTCCTCGGCCCGCCAGAAGCAGACATAGCCCCCGATGCCGACCGCCAGAGCCCAGCCGGCGGCGAGCGCCCACACGTGCGCGGGCAGGCTGGACGCGGGCACCGAGCGCATCAGCGCGTACCGCATCAGGGTGATGAAGACGTGGGCGGGATTGGCCTCCAGCAGCGTCCCGGCCCACGCGGGCGCGTGCCTGGTGAGAGTGGCCAGGTTGTAGAACACGCCGGAGAAGTACAGCCAGGTGCGTGTCACGAACGGCACGAGCTGCGCCGCGTCGGTGTACTTCGCTCCGACGCGCGCCATCAGCAGCGCGAGCCCCATGTTGAACAGCGTCTGGGTGAGCAGGACGACCGGGACGAGCAGCCAGCGCGCCGTGAGCGGCTCCCCGGACGCCAGGACGATCACCGCGAGCACTCCGGTGGAGAACAGCGTCTGCTGCAGTTGGTTGAGCGTCAGCGCGATCGGCAGGCAGGCGCGCGGGAAGTGCAGCGCGCGGATCAGGCTCAGGTTCCCCTGGACGGCCCGCGTCCCGGCGAGGACGGTCGCCTGCGTGAAGGTGAAGACGAACACGCCGGTGCACAGGTACGGGACGAAGTGCGGGATCCCGTTCCGGGTGCCCATCAGCACCCCGAAGACCAGGTAGTAGACGCCCGCGTTCAGCAGCGGCGTCATGACCTGCCAGAGCTGGCCCAGCCTGGCGCTCGCGTACATCGAGGTGAGCCGGGCGGTGGCGTACGCCGTGACGAAGTGCCGCCGGGACCACACCTGCCGGGTGTAGTCGAGAAGGCCCGGCCTGGCCCCGCTGACCCGGAGCCCGTACCGGGCGGCCAGCTCGTGCGGCGCAAGGCCGTCCTCGTCGGTCTCGAACTCGGTCTCGGGCAGGGGCCCGGCGACGGTCTCGGGCAGGGGCGGTGACGTGCGGATTCCCGGATGGGTCATGCTGCTCGCCTTCGGCACGATGGATAGAACGGTACCGTTTCGTCGTATCGACTTCACCGTAGGCCGGCGATGGACGGAACGCAACCGTTCCGTCCACTCGGGATAGGCTCGGCGTCCATGACGACCCAGCCCCGGCCGCGCCGGGCCCCGAGCGGGGCCGCCGTCCTGCGCGAGGACATCACCGACTCGCTCCGCGCCGCCGTCTTCGAGGAGCTCGCGGCGGTCGGCTACGGCCGGCTCTCGGTCGAGGCGGTCGCCCGGCGCGCCGGCGTCGGCAAGACGGCCGTGTACCGGCGCTGGCCGTCCAAGCTGGAACTGGTCATCGACGCCGTCTCGGCCGTGGCGGCGCTCCGCATCCCCGTCCCGGACACCGGCTCCCTGCTCGGGGACGTCCGGGCCCTGCTGCAGATCCTCGGCCGCGCGCTCCGGCACCCGCTCGCCGCCCAGATCGTCCCGGACCTGCTGGCCGAGGCCGCGCGCACCCCCGAGATCGCCCGGACGCTGCAGAAGGCGCTCCACGAGACCCAGCGGGACATCACGGCCAAGGTCTTCGGCAGCGCCGTCGCGCGCGGCGAGCTCGCCGAGGCCGCCGTCGCCGAGGGGGCCGGCGCGGACCTCGCCCTGGACCTGCTGACCGGCCCGCTCTACTGGCGGCTGACCGTCCTGCGCGCCGCCCCCACGTCCGCGTACCTGGACGACCTCGCCGCCACGGTCGTCGCCGCGCTCACGCGCTGAGAAGGTGTCGCGGCTGCCACCGGCGGCCCCGGCAGATCGCCACAAGCGCGGACGAATCGACGGTTGTGCGGGGAAGAACGCCGTCGACACGCCACCAATCCCGGGCGTATTCGAACAGGTGTTCTAGCATGGGGCCATGCACCTCGACCAATCCGTCACCGCAGAGATCACCGCGACGGGCCGCCCCGTCCGCCTCATCCGTCCGGACGGCAGCTACTTCGGCGTCCGCCGCGTCATGGCCGAATGGCAACCGCCGGGAGCGCCGCGCCTGCTCCGCCTCCACGTGACCACCCCCGGCGGGGCGCCCGCCATCGCCGAGGTCACCGCGTCCGCCCCGGACGCGTCGGCCCCCTCGGACGCTCCACCCGCCTGGCGCCTGCGCCAACTCTGGACCTGACCTGACCGCGGTTCGACGAAAGCAGGCCCCGTCGCGCGATCCCCGGGCCGGACCGCGCCCGATTCGGCGGCGTTGTCCAAAACGCACCGCTGACCGGCGGAAACATGGACCGCTCCTGGCCATGCCATGGAGGTACCCCATGATCGGTAGCGGGTAGGCCACGCTCCGTATTGATCATGATGGGCCCTGGGGGAGACATGGGTGGTCCACGCGCGGGCGGAGTGTTCCGCCGGCTGAATCCGACGAGAGCGCTCACCGCGGTCATGGTGTGCGGGACGATGCTGGCGGCGGCGATCGTCCCGGCGACGGCCGCGCCACCTCGTCCACCCGGAGGGAAGGGGAGGCATCCCGCCGTCCCGGCGGCGGCGCCGGGAACGCCCGGACTGCCCCAGCCGCCCACGACGGTGTTCAGTGAGGACTTCGAGAACCGGCAGTCGACCCTGCCCGTCCGGCTGAACAACTACACCGGCGCGACCGGGATGACCTACACCGCCGACCAGGCGTGGCTGCAGAACTGCAACGGCTGGGTCGCCCGCTACCAGGACCCGGCCGGAGGCAACGCGTCCGTCCAGCCCCAGGTGAACGACTGCACCCCGGCGACGGGCGGCCCCGGCACCCCGGGGGCCACGGCGTGGAACCGCGTCCGGGAACTGTCCCGGGCGCTCGGCGTCCTCAACGGGACGAGCCCGGCGGCGGCCAACCTCGCGGTCAGCGCCTACACCAACGGGCACGTCAACAACGGCGACCCCGGGCCGAACAAGGTCGAGTTCCAGACCGCCCAGGAGATCCCGCTGACCGAGCACGGCCGGTTCCTGACGTTCTCGGTGAACGCGGCGGAGACCAGCTGCGACACCAACCACAACCACGCCCTGCTCGACTTCTTCCTGTTCCACGGCTCGACCGTGACACCGGTGTCCAGCCAGTCGGTCAACCCGTGCATGCGGGGGACGCAGGTCCAGACGGGTTTCTGGGCGGGCACCTTCCCCGGTGACGCGCCGATCCTGTACACCGACCCGTCCGTCGGGATCATGATGCGCAACGCGCAGGGCAGCGGCAACGGCAACGACCACGCGTTCGACGACATCCGGCTGCTGGACGTGTCGCCGCAGCTCGACAAGTCGTTCAGCCCCACCCGGGTCGAGGTCGGCCAGACCTCGACCATGACGATCACCGTCACCAACACCAGCGACCTGCTCGCCAAGAACGGCTGGTCGTTCACCGAGACGCTCCCGCCCGGCCTGCGCCTGGCGTCACCGTCCGACGCGAGCACGGACTGCCCGGCGGGCACCCTCTCGGCGCCCGCCGGCGGCACGCAGCTCTCGCTGTCCGGCGGCAACCTGAACGCGGGCCAGCCGTCCTGCCGGATCACCGTCCAGGTCACGTCCGACACCGCCGGCACCTACACCAACGACGCCTCGAACATCACCGACTCGGTGGGCCTGAACCCGCCGGGCGAGTCGACGGTCACCTTCAACGAGGTACCGTTCGCCTCGATCCACATGACGAAGGCGGCGGACCGGCAGTCCTTCTCGGCCGCCGACGAGACCATCCAGTACACCTACGACGTCACCAACACCGGGTCCGAGCCGCTGACCAACGTGCGCATCGACGACAACCTGCCCGGCCTGTCGGCGGTCGTCTGCGACGAGACGGACCTGGCGCCGCAACAGAGCACGATCTGCCGGGCCACCTACGTCACCACGCAGGCGGACGTGAACGCCGGATTCATCGCGAACGCCGCGACGGCGACCGGAACCGATCCGGACGGGAACGACGTCACCGACGACGACAACCTCACCATCCCGGCCGCCCGCAGTCCCATGCTCGCCCTGCGGAAGACGGCGGACGAGCCGTCCTTCTCCGCCGCGGACCAGACGATCACCTACCGGTACCACGTCGTCAACACGGGCAACACCACGCTGGAGAACGTGACCGTCTCCGACAACCGGATCGGGCAGTACGCGATCCCCTGCACGCCGTCCACCCTCGCGCCGAACGAGGAGGCGGACTGCACCGCGACCTACACGACGACGCAGGCGGACGTCGACGCCGGATACATCTACAACGTCGCCATCGCGCGCGGCACCCCGCCGGGCGCCATGGAGCCCATCGGCTCGAACCCGGACGACCACACCATCCCGGCCGAGTCCCGTCCCTCGATCAGCGTGGAGAAGTCGGCCGACAGGTCGTCCTTCTCGGCGGCGGGCCAGGACATCCGCTACACCTACCGGGTCACCAACACCGGGAACGTCACGCTGGAGAACGTCGGCGTCGCCGACGACCTGCCGGGCCTGTCGGAGGTGACCTGCGAGGCGACGACGCTCGCGCCGGACGAGAGCACGACCTGTACCGCCACCTACCGGACCACGCCGGAGGACGTGGAGCGCGGCGTGATCCACAACTCGGCGGTCTCCCACGGCACACCGCCGGGCGAGACCGAGCCGGTCGAGTCGGACCCGTCCGACGTCACGATCCGGGCCGCCGAGCAGCCCGCGATCACCGTGCGGAAGTCGGCGTCCCCGACGACCTACTCCGCGAGCGGGCAGCTCATCCGCTACACCTACCGCGTCACCAACACCGGGAGCGTGCGCCTGGAGAACGTCGGCGTCACCGACGACCTGCCCGGCCTGTCGGAGGTGACCTGCGAGGCGACCGCACTCGACCCGGGCGAGAGCACGACCTGCACGGCCACCTACCGGACGACGCAGGAGGACGTGCGGCGCGGCTCGATCCGCAACTCGGCACGTTCGCACGGCACTCCGCCAGGCGAGACCGAGCCGGTCGTGTCGGAGCCGTCGGACGTCACGATCCACGCGAAGGCCAAGCCCTCGCTCAAGATCCGCAAGTCGGTCCGCCCGAAGACCTTCGGCCACGTGGGCCAGGTCCTTCACTACACCTACCGGGTGACCAACACCGGATCGGTGACGCTCCACGACGTCGGCGTCGAGGACGGCCTGCGCGGCCTGTCGGCGATCCGCTGCCCGCAGCGGACGCTCGCGCCCGGCGAGTCGATGACCTGCACGGCGACGTACCGCGTGCGCGCCAAGGACGTGAAGTGCAAGACCGTCCGGAACCGCGCGGTCGCGTTCGGGAGGCCGCCGGGATCGCGCAAGCCGGTGTGGTCCAGCCCGTCGTCCGCGGTCGCCTACGGACACGTCCCGGTGACCGGCTGACCGTCCACAGGTAACTGACCGGGGGCCTGATTCCGTTCGCGGGATCAGGCCCCCGGCGTCTCTGGACTCTGGTCGTGCGGAACCATGCGATCGCAAAGGCGACGCCGATGGGCTCACGCGTCCCGATAGCCTCCCGACCGGCCAGGGCGGACGCCTAAGGCCACGTCCCCGTCACCGGACAACGGAAGCAGAACATGGCGCAGACGCTCCTCGCCGGCACGGCTGCGACACTCACCGCAGCCGTGCTGGCAACCACGAACCCGGCCCCCGCGAACGCGTCCCAGCGACCGACCGCCGGACGCCGGTCCAGCGACACACAGGTGGCCACGCTCAAAAAAGATGCGTCCCGGTACGCCGTCCCCGGAGAGCGCGAGAAGGGCAAAGTCCCTGCTCGCTGGTTCGGCCGCCCGTCCGCGCTCCCGGTGATCGCGTCCCGCCCCGGCTGGGTCCGCGTCCGCCTGGCCCAACGCCCGAACGGCTCGACCACCTGGCTCCGCCGCGAGGACGTGAAGCTCACCAGCACGCCCTACCGCATCGTCATCGACCTCTCCAGCAAGCACCTGAAGCTCTACAAGGACGGCCGCCGCGTCATGTCGGCCCCCGCAGGCGTCGGAGCCCCGGACGACCCCACCCCGACCGGCAGCTTCTTCCTGGCCTTCCGCCAGGGGCCCCCGCGTCCCAACAACGGCTACGGCCCCTTCATCCTCGTCACGTCCGCCCACTCCCGGCGCATCTCCAACTGGGAAGGCTCAGGCGACGCCGTCATCGGCATCCACGGCCCCCTGGGCCGCGACCGGGCGATCGGAACCCGTGGCGCCCGCATCTCGCACGGCTGCATCCGCCTCCACAACCGAGCCCTCCTCCGCCTCCGCCACGTGCCGCCCGGCACCCCGATCGACGTCACCCGCTGACAGGGCACTACAGCCCACTACCCCTTCCCTTCACCAGTGAGCTGTATCGTCCGCGCCCCTCCGCCAGACCTAGCGTCAGGGCCCATGACGAGCTCACCGATTCGGCGTCGCCGTTCTCTCCTGGCCCTGGCCGTCCTCATAACGGGAACCCTCACCGCCGGCTGCGGTTCCGGCGCGAACAGCGAAGGCAGGCACGACGACCCGTCCCGGCTCCAGCGCGACGCCGCCGCGATCACCGCACTGGGCGTGACGGGCGTCCAGGCCCGCATGATCACCCCGGACGGCCGGAACACGACCGCCACCAGCGGCGTCGCCGACCTGAAGACCCGGCAGCCCGTCTCCCCGGACGGCTACTTCCGGATCGCCAGCGTCACCAAGGCGTTCACGGCGACCGTGATCCTCCAACTCGTCGGCGAGGGCAAGCTCCGCCTGGACGACCCGGTCGAGCGATGGCTGCCCGGCGTGGTGTCCGAGAACGGCAACGACGGCCGGACGATCACCATCCGCAACCTGCTCCAGCACACCAGCGGCATCCACGACGACTTCCCCGACTACACCTCGGCGAAGGACTTCCAGAAGCACCGCCACGACACCTACACGGCCAAGCAGATCGTCGCCCGGGCCATGCGCCACCAGCCCGACTTCACGCCGCCGGGCAAGCAGTGGATCTACTCCAACACCGGCTACACGCTGCTCGGCATGATCATCCAGCGGGTCACCGGCCACCCCTGGCACGAGGAGGTGCGGAGCCGGATCGTCCGCCCGCTCAACCTCCAGCACACCTCCTGGCCGGGCACGTCCCCCACCCTGCCGCAGCCGCACGCCCAGACCTACCAGCGCTTCAAGCCCAGCGAACCGATCACGGACGTCACCGACCAGGTCAGCCTGGTCAACAACGGCGAAGCCGGCCTCGTGTCCACGACCGCCGACCTCACCACGTTCTTCCGCGCCCTGCTCGGCGGCCGCCTCCTGCCTCCGGCACAACTCGCAGAGATGACGCAGACCGTCCCGGTCGGCCAGCAGTTCGAACCCCTGATGCCTGGCGCACGCGACGGCCTGGGGATCTTTTCCCACCCCCTCACCTGCGGCGGGACGTACTGGGGCCACGAGGGCGGCGACTCCGGCTGGATCACCGCCACCGGCACCACCCCCGACGGCCGCAGCGTCACGGTCTCCCTGTCAGGCGTCCAGGCCGACACCCCGAAAGACGTCCTCCGCATCTCCCAGGCCGAGAACACCCTGGTGAACAACGCCCTCTGCCCCAACTGAAGCTTCCGGTAGCGCAGCCGCCGACACCATGGCACCGTGGCACTACGCCGAATAGAACGCGTACCGAAGTGGGAAAGCCGTCACGTTCGGAAGGCGGAGCACCATGCCGAGCGAGAACAAGGCCCGAGCCGAGTGGGCCCGCCTAACGCGGTTCCTCTCAACGCGACCCCCAACCGAAAACGCCGTCCACCTCTCCTGGGCCGACCTCTCAAAGATTGTGGGAGGGGTCCCCGACTCGGCGATCCGCCACTATCCACGCTGGTGGCAGGGCGACCGATCCCACGTCCGAGCCTGGCGCACAGCCGGATACACACCGACCGAAATCAACCCCGGCCGATCGGTGACCTTCCAACGAACGGAAACCAGTACCCCACCCCACCAAGAACCCGAGCCCGCAGCATCGCCGGACAACGCGATGAACAAGCTCCAGACCCTGACCGCCAGCGAGACCCTCTTGTTGATCCCGTGCTCCAAAAGCAAAAGACCCGGCGGAGCCTCCGATCCCTGGCACTCCCCACCATGGCCCGCGCCCCTCCTCACGGAACGACGCAGCAATCTAGCCAAAGCCAACGCGGACGAGCGCCACCTGATGCCCGCCTGGCACCGCTATACAGGCGGCTTCTACACGACAGCCGCGCCGCAACTGAGAGACGCCGTAACCCGTGAAACGCCGCTGCTCATCCTCAGCGGCGGCTACGGCCTGCTACACCCGCAAGAACCGATCGGTGACTACAACAAGATCATGCGCTTGCGGGACTGGAAGCCGGGCCTCCTCGAAGACCTCCTGATCAGCGAAGCCCTAAGCCGCAAGGTCACCTCGGTAGTCGCTTTCGCAGCCCGCAGCAGCGACTATGCAAAGCTCGTAGGGCACACCCCCTGGGAACGAGAAGGTATCGACGCACTCCTCGTGACCATCAAGAACGCGGGAAGGGGAGCCTCAGGCAAGGTCCCACGTGCGCTCGGACAAGCCTTCTCCTGCTTCTGGCAGGACCAAGACCCCGACAGGTATCCGAAAGGCACGGCAGTGGTGGAGGTTCGGAAGTGAGCATCACCCGAGAAGACCGCCGACTGGCCACCAACCGCTTCTACGCCATCCTCGACGAGCTGGCCGAGCGACTCGGCGGCCCAAGACTGCTCAAGGACTCCACGCCCTCAGACGGCTGGCCCCAGCAAGGCGTGGAGTTCTTCTTCGAAAACGGTCAAACCCGAGCCGGAGATCATCGGCTCCGCGTCGTGCGTGTGGGCAGCCACGCGCTGCGATCAACGTCCCGCACAACCCTCTGGACCAGGCTCGCCCAACACCGAGGCCCAGTCAGCGGCAGCAAAGCCGGAGTGGGCAATCACCGCGGGTCCATCTTCAGGCAGCACGTCGGCAGCGCACTGCTGCAGACCGGCCAGTGGCCGGCCGAGGTCCAGACGTCCTGGACCCAGACGAAGGTGAGCCCCGCCCAACGAAAAGCCGAGTACCCGCTGGAGCGAGCCGTATCCGAACACATCGGCGCCATGCCGCTGCTTTGGCTCGACGTGCCCGACCGCGAACAACGGATATCCATACGAGCCAACGCGATAGCCCTCCTTTCCCGCAGCATCGGAGGCATCCACCCGATCAGCCCAGGCTGGCTGGGCCTGAACGCACCAAACGAGAACGTCCGCAGCTCCGGCCTCTGGAACAGCGACCACGTAGACGACCCCTACGACCCCACCTTCCTGGACACCCTGGAAGCCAACCTAAAAGCGCTCCCCTGAGCAACGTCATCAACGCTCAAGAACACCCGCCGTCCGCCATCACGCTCAACAGGATCCCCGGCGACCTCCACAAGCGGCCGGACACAGGCCGATCACGAACGACAAGACGCCAGCTCATTGCTGATGAAGGCGACCGGAGCGCCCGGGGCCGGAGGCAACATTCAAGGGTCATGATGACCAAACGATCAAGAGGCCGATTCTCCTCATGGAGAACCGGCCTCTGACCTTCACCAACCTGTCGAGGCGGCGGGATTCGAACCCACGACCTCTCCGTCCCGAACTATCGGCGGCCTCGAGGGCGAGTGCTCACCGCGCTGATGGAGGCGTGTGGTGACGTGCGGGCCGACGAGGCAATGTGTGGCCGTGTTGCTGTACGTCTTGCTGTACAGCTGTCGCTTCGATCTGCGACAGAACCCCGGCATTTCGAGCGCAGCTCCGACCCGTACCGCAGGGCCGGCCAAGGCCGAAGGGCGGAAGGAAGTGGTGGCGAGAGTCCTCGCCCCTGAAAGGCTGCCCAGCTACTCGAGGCGATCGGCTTTCCGCTTGGAAGCTGCGGCACTTTAGGCCTGACTAGCAATATCGGATACCCATTTTCCGGGCTCGGGGATGCGCCAGACGATTCGTATCTGCTCGTCGAGAGGTAGCGAGGGGCCGTAGATGTAGACGCATTGGATCAGGTAGAGGATAGCCAACCGAAGGGCCTCCGGCCCGGTGTCGTTCACCGTCGCCCGGCTTAGCTTGGTCACCTGGCGGACAATACGTGAATCAGCTTCGAGCGGTCCGAGCTCGGCGATGATATCGGGTTCGAGCTCTCCTTCCTCACGCATGGCCAGTATCGACCGCTGCAGCAGGTCTGGTTCGGCCTCGACCCGGTCGATGATGCGGTCTATGACGTATGCGTCGGCTAGGTCCGCCGCGATCTTGGCGTGCTCCGCGGGTTCCTCACCTGTGCAGCTCGGGCACCCTTCACACCCGGTGGGCCCTTCAGTCCATTCGTCGGCCTGCTCAGTGGAAATAAAGCACGAGGCTACCCACATAATCTCGGACCGACTCAGCTCTAGATCTTCCGCGGTCGCGAGGTCAGGGTCGCCCCGTTGGTCCTTCTGTCTGCCTTCTTCTCCGACATCTGGCACTGGAAGATCCGAGCGGATCAGAGATTCCAGACTGACGAGATACGGTTCCCAGTCATGGGCGCTGAGGAGCAATGTCGCACACGCATCCCCCGGGCGCTTCCAGAAGATGAGGTCTTCGTCGTCGCCGTTGACGAAGTGCAGAACGTGGTCCATCGGATCGAAGTCGACTCCGGACATCTCTCCCAGGTGGGTGAGGACGGCTTGTCGGCCTCGGTAGCGGCCGACGTAGCGGCGGGCCTGGGTGACGAAGGAGTCCATGGTCGAGTCGTCCAGCACTGCGTTGGGGCTGACACCGATGACATTTGGGTGATTCAGGGGGCCGGACCGGCGGAGTTGTTGGGTGGCGTTCGCCCAGTACAACTTCTTGGTGTCGGGGTCGTACACCACGCAGTAGACGGGGATGTTCCCGTTCGCCCAGGTGTTGCCGTGCTGGTCGACAGGAACCGCATAGCCGTTGGCTCGGCGCCACGAGTTCCCACCCTTGACCTGAACCTTGATCACGTCGCTCGTCACACGACCGTTCTCGGCGAAGGTGACATAGAGGTCCTCGCCGAAGTCGTTCTGGCCGGATATCTCTTGAACGATGTGGTCGTGCTCTTCGAGCAGGGCGCGCACCGCGTTCACGGCGGCTTGTGCCACGCGCCTTCCCGTTGGAATTCTTGGCATGCCACCCTTTCCAGAGATTCCTCGCCTGCCCGGACCGATCCAGCTCCGGGCCTTGTTGTGGCGTAGGAGCTTTGCCTAGAGAAAGTTCTCATCCGGCGCTCTAGGGGCACCTAGTCACTACGATCCCAGAGATGCGGCGCTTCTTGATTGCCTGGTTGATCTTGGCATTGGTGTGTGCTGCCCTGGCGGTGACGGCTGTGAGCATGTTCGAGTTGTGGGCTGAATCTGGTGGGCAGGGCTGATCAGTTTACGAGCTTGCGAGGGCTGTGCGGGTTTGGTCGGCGAGGCTGAGGGTTGCGCCTTGGTGGTTGTCGATGGTGGTGGTGATGCCGGGTGGCGGGTCGTCCTGGAGGGTGCTGGTGTATTCGTCCCAGTGGTTGAGTTTCCAGGTGTCGTGTGGGGCGTCTCGGGTTTCGCTGTCGTGCATAGTGTCGTTGTCGGTGTCGATCCAGATGGCGGCGACGTCTACGCCTCTGGCCTTGCAGCGGTGGGTGAGGCGGTCGAGCCAACCGGGAGCGTGGAGTTCGGTGGCGAACGGTGCGGAGACGATCACGGAGACGTTGGCGTCGATGTTGGCGTAGGCGCTGTTGAGTAGGCAGCGGTACTCGTGGGGCGGATCTCGCGCTGGTAGAGGGTGGTGTGGCGGTCGTGGGGGTCACCGCCCAAAGAGATGAGCAGGCGTTCGGTGATGCGGCGGTCATGGCGTCCTTGTCCAGGACGGCCCAGCCGGTCAGGTCCGACAGGAAGCGCGCGAACTCAGTCTTGCCTGACCCGGCGTAACCGCCGACTAGGACCAGCAGCGGGGCCGCGGTGGCGGTGGGGACGCGACGGGGGTGTAGCGCGCTGGCTATCCAGGCCTTCAACGCCTCGGGCTGGGGGAAGAACGGCGACAGGTCCACGGGCGAAGTTGGGGTCTTGCCTCGGGCACGGGCGGCCTTGGCCTCGATGACCGAGAGCAGAACATCGCTGGCCCGGGCTATGTAAGGCAACCAGGCATCCGGAATGCGCTCGCCCCGGTCCCAACACGATACCTCGTGCTGGGTGAGGGTGGCTTTCCCGGAGGAGGTCTACACACAGGCCACCGATGAGAAGACGGTGGAGGCGTTGAAGCGACTCGGGGACGCGTTCAGGCTGTAGGCGGCAGGGCGCGTTGCTGTACTTCGCTGCTGTACGCAAAACGTCAAAGCCGCCTTCCATGATCGGAAGGCGGCTTTGACATGGCGTCGGGGTGGCGGGATTTGAACCCACGACCTCTTCGTCCCGAACGAAGCGCGCTGCCAAGCTGCGCTACACCCCGGTGGTGGCTGCCCGGGAGTCGTACGTTTCTCCCGGCGCCTGAACCAACTCTAGCGGATGCCGGGGAGTGCTGTGGACGGGTTATCGGGGTGAAGTGCGCCCCTTTGCCGGTCAGGTCCGGGGGACGAGGGTGAGGAGGCTCGCTTCCGGGGGGCAGCAGAAGCGCATCGGGGCGGTCGGGGAGGTGCCGAGGCCGGCGGAGACGTGGAGCCAGGCGCCGTTGTAGGGGTGCAGGCCCTTCACACGGGGGCGGTCGATGCCGCAGTTGGTGGCGAGGGCGCCGTAGAAGGGGACGCAGACCTGGCCGCCGTGGGTGTGGCCCGCGAGCATGAGGTCGTAGCCGTCGGCGACGAAGCGGTCCAGGTTGCGGGGCTCGGGGGAGTGCGTGACGCCGAGGTGGACGTCGGCCTGGGGGTCCACCGGGCCCGCGATCTTGTCGTAGCGGTCGCGGTTGATGTGGGAGTCGTCGATGCCGCCGAACTCGACGTCCAGGTCGCCGACCTTGAGGCGGCCGATGCGGTTGTTGAGGTCGAGCCAGCCCGCGGCCCGGAGCGAGGACGCCAGCTCACGGTAGGGGAGGTCCGGTTCGCGGCGGCGCTTGGCGTAGTCGGACTTGCTGGTGCGCCAGACGTAGCGGAGGGGGTTCTTGAACGTCGGCGAGTACAGGTCGTTCGAGCCGAAGACGAACGCGCCGGGACGGTCGAGGAGGGGGCCGAGGGCGTCCAGGAAGGGGCCCACGGCGTCGCGGTGGCCGAGGGAGTCGCCGGTGTTGACGACGAGGTCGGGTTCCAGGGCGTCCAGGGACCGGACCCAGTCGATCAGGCGGCGGCGGCCGGGCGTCAGGTGCGCGTCCGACACGTGCAGGATGCGGACGGACGGGCGGCCCGGCGGCAGGACGGGGACCTCGAACCGGCGCAGGCGGAACCAGTCCCGCTCCACCAGTGAGGCGTAGCCGAACGTCGCGGCGCCCGCGCCCGCCAGGGACAGGGGCACGCTGTAGAGCTTTCGCACGGTTCTCCCTCCGGATGCTCCTCGCCAATCGTTCCAGAGTCCTGGACCGGGCGGTAATCCTGATGAGGTCACAGGGGCGCAGCGGGCATCATGTGAGCATGAGTGCCCTGAAGGAGAAGCTGGAGGCCGACCTGTCGGTCGCCATGAAGGCCCGCGACGAGGTGCGCACCCGCACCCTGCGGATGGCGCTGACGGCGGTCAAGACCGAGGAGGTCGCCGGGAAGCAGGCTCGCGAGCTGTCCGACGACGACGTGATCCGGGTGCTGACCCGCGAGGCCAAGAAGCGGCGCGAGGCCGCCCAGGCGTTCGCGGACGCCGGCCGCACCGAGCAGGCGCAGGCCGAGCGCGACGAGCACGAGGTGCTGGACGGCTACCTGCCCGCGCAGCTCTCCGACGTCGAGCTGACCGCGCTGGTCGCCGACGCGATCGCCGAGACCGGTGCGGAGGGCCCGCGGGCCATGGGCCAGGTCATGAAGGTCGTGAACCCCAAGGTCGCCGGACGCGCCGAGGGCGGCCGTGTCGCCGCCGAGGTGAAGCGCCAGCTCGCCCCGTCCTGACCGAGACGGCCCTGGCGCGTGGCCGCTGAGCGCGCGGACGGCTCGAACGTGGAGAGGCCCCGGTAGCGGAGTGCTACCGGGGCCTCTCCTTGCTCGGTGGGCCGGATCAGAAGGGCCAGGACCAGCCGTTGGCGCCCTGGGTGGGCTGCTGACCGGGCTGCTGGCCGGGCGGCGGCTTCTTCGCCGAGCCGTTGCTCAAGTAGAGGATCACCACGGAGTTGAGGTCGGCGTCCGAGCCGGGGCCGGGGGAGGTGGACGCGACCGTGCCCTTGGGCTGGTCGGAGTTCACCGGGCGCGGCGAGACCTTCACCTGGAAGCCCGCGGACTTCAGGACGGCGGTGGCCGCGCCGGCCGACTGGCCCTTCACGTCCGGGATCTTGGTGGTGTCGCCGAAGTTCTTGGTGGGCGAGGTGAAGCCGGGGGACGGCTTGCCCGCCAGCGCGCCGCGCATGGACCGGGCCCAGATCGGCGCCGGGATGTCGGCGCCGTAGACGCCGTAGACCGGGTACTTCCAGGGACCGCGGAAGTCCCAGTAGGCGACCGCGGCGGCCAGGTTCGGGGTGTGGCCGGCGAACACGGCGCAGGTGAAGTTCTCACAGGTGCCGGTCTTGCCGGCGGCGGGACGGCCGATGCCGCCGATGTTCTTCGCGGTGCCCTTGGTGAGGACGCCGGTGAGGATCGAGTTGACCTCGTCCGCGACGCTGGAGTCGACGGCCTGGTGGCAGTCCTGCGCGGGGAGCTTCAGCGACTTGCCCTGCGGGTCGAGGATCTGGGTGATGGCGACCGGCGAGCAGTACCGGCCCCGGGCGGCGAAGCCCGCGTAGGCGGCGGCGAGGTGCACCATGTCGACGTCGTTGGTGCCGAGCACCTGGGACGGGTTCGGGTCGAGCGGCGCGCCGGTGGCCTTGCGCAGGCCGAACTTCTCGGCCATCTTCACCGCGTTGCAGACGCCGACCCGCTTCTCCAGCTCGGCGTAGAAGGTGTTCACCGAGTGCCAGGTGCCGCTCTTGAGGTTGAAGTTGCCCGCCTCGGAGTCGCCGGCGTTGCTGACCGAGGGCCAGGGGCCGCCGCCGCTGAGCTTGCCGATCCGGCACTGCGGATAGTTCACCGAGGTGGTCTGCGGCGAGTTGATCGTGGTGCTGACCGGGATGCCCTGGTCGAGCGCCTCGGCGAGGGTGAAGACCTTGAAGGTCGAGCCGGCCGAGACGCCCGCGCCGCCGCCGTGCGCGGTGTCGGCGGCCAGGTTCAGGCTGGTGCGGCCCTTGGAGTCGCCGAACCGCTTGCTCTGCCCCACCGCGAGGAGCTTGCCGGTGCCTGGCTGGACCATGGCCTCGGCCGCGACCCGGTTGCCGGACGGCGCGACCGTGCCGCGCAGCGCGCTGTCGAGGGAGCGCTGGGCGTCCATGTCGAGCGTCGTGCGGACGGTGTAGCCGCCGCGGTTGAGCTTGTTGACGTACTCGACCTGCCGCTTGCCGGGCAGCGACCAGTACTTGCCGTCCGAGAGCACGTTGAGCATCTCGTACTTCACGTACTCGCAGAAGAAGGGGGCCTTGCTGGACTCGCAGCCGCCGGTCGGGTCGGTGCGGTTCAGCCGGACGGGCTTGGCGACCGCGGCGTCGGCCTGCGCCTTGGTGATGTGGTTGAGCTCCTGCATGCGGCGCAGGACGGTGTCGCGGCGGTTCTTGGCGGCGTCCGGGAACCGGATCGGGTCGTAGGCGTTCGGGTTCTGCGTGATGCCCGCCAGCAGCGCCGCCTGGTCGAGGGTGAGCTTGGCGGCGGGCTTGCTGAAGTAGCGCATGGCCGCGGCCTGGATGCCGTAGGCGCCCGCGCCGAAGTAGGCGATGTTGAGGTAGCCCTCGAGGATCTTGTCCTTCGACATCTTGCGCTCGATGTCGAGGGCGTAGCGCAGCTCGCGCAGCTTGCGGCCGGCCGTAGGGGCGGTCGCCTCCTGGTACTCCTTCTGGTTGCGCGCGCGGTCGACCAGGATGTTCTTCACGTACTGCTGCGTGAGGGTGGACCCGCCCTGCGTGCCCTCGGACTCGACGTTCGACGCCAGGGCCCGGATGGTGCCCTTCAGGTCGAGCGCGCCGTGGTGGTAGAAGCGGTAGTCCTCGATGTCGACCATCGCGGTGCGCATGATGGGCGCGACCTGGTCGAGCCGCACCGACTCGCGGTACCGGTCGAAGAAGGTCGCGATCTGGGTGCCGCTCGCGTCGTAGACGACCGTCTTCTCCGACGGTGGTGTCGAGTCGAGCTTGCTGTCCATGCTCTCGAAGTTCTCCGCCGCGTCCCGCGCCGTCATGCCGGTCGAGCCGACGCCCGGCAGGGCGATCAGCGCTACCAGGACTCCGGCGGCGATGCTCGCCGCGAGCAACCGGAACAGCGTGGAGAAGGCGTTCCCCCGACCTTCGTTCGCATCATGCACGGGACCAGAGTACGCGGCGCGACCAGTGCATTCGGGCCGGGTTGCCCCGCCACGCCGTGATTTAGCCCGAAGATAGTCCTCCCAACCGCTGTGTTCCCGTGGGCGCGCCCAAGCGGCTGACAACCGGCGGCGTGCCTCGTGCGTCAAGTACAGGTAACTAGTCCGTTCCGGCGGTATGGCCCCGGTGGGCTATATCGAGAATGGGCCCATCGGGGACTGTTGAATCGTCCCTCGCTTCCGTAAGTTCTTCCCCACGGCTTTCGTTTGGCGGCCCGACGTCCGCGCCCGTCTGGCCATAGAGCGCAAATCGACACAGACCCTAGGGGAGTGGGGCCAAGATGTGGATCACGGATTGGACCGCCCGCGCCGCCTGTCGTAACGCGGATCCGGACGCCCTGTTCGTGCAGGGTGCGGCGCAGAATCGGGCCAAGCTCATCTGCCGTGGCTGCCCGGTGCGGACCGAATGCCTCGCCGACGCCCTCGACAACCGGATCGAGTTCGGCGTGTGGGGCGGGATGACCGAGCGGGAACGGCGCGCACTGCTGCGGCGGCGACCGGACGTGCACTCGTGGCGCGAGCTGCTGGAGACCGCCAAGGAGGAGTACGAGCGGTCGGTCGACGGCGACGAGAGCGAACTCGTGGCGAGCTAGTCCCCGAGCCCGCGCGTCCGGCGAGACGGCGTTCGCCCCCTCGGCGGAGGCGCGCTCTCGTGGGGAGGGCGTCCGGCCCGGCGGGCCGGCCGCGCGCGAACTCCGCGGGCGCGAACGTGACGCCCGGACGCGAGCACGGACCAGAGCACACACGGCTGCGGCCCCCATCACGGTGAGACGGGGCCGCAGCCGTTGTCATGCCAGGTCAGAGGACATTTCGGCCAGTCCGGAAAGCGAGTCGCCGCCGTTCCGTAACGCCTCTTGGCCGGATCCGGTCACAGTCTTGCGGTTTGCGGGCGGTCTGATAGGGGAACTGCCGTTCTGACGCGCATCGCGGTCATAGGACGACGAATGCCCGGCGGGAGCCATTCACCCACCGGGCATTCGCCGTATATCCGGCAGACACGCGAACCTTTGTGGCGCACTCGCGATTACCGCAGTAAATCCCCAGGTCACGCAGCCCCACGAGCGTGCGACCGCAGCTCGACGTCTGTCGAGAACACGCTGTTCGCGAGTGAGGATGCTCGTGGGGCAGCACCCCCGTTACGGCGCCGTGCCCGAGCCGGACGACACGACGCCACGTGGCGCACGAGAAGCACGCCTCACCGGCAAGCACGCTTCACGACCACGCTTGGCTTGCAGGCGCGCGCGTCTCAGGTGCGCGTCGGCCTCACAGGCCATGCGCGGTTCACGGACACGCGGGGCGGGGCGTGGCGGACGTCGCCGGGAGTGGCGGAGGTTAGGCGGCGGGACGGGGTGTGCCGGCGAGGTCGGCGCCCACACGGTCCAGGCCGTCGAGGTCGTGGACGTCCTCCGCCTGGGCGGGGACGGCGACGACCGGGACGGTCGGATGGGTGGACGAGAAGTGCTCGCGCAGCCGGCTCTCGCGCGCGGCGAGCTGGACGCGGTCGGTGTGCAGGCGCAGCAAGGCGGCGGTGAGCGGGTGCTCGCCGCGCTCCTCCAGCGTCTCGGCGGCGGCCTGGGCGCGCGCGGCGGACAGCAGGTCGTCGGCCTCGTGCACGCGGTTGACGACCAGCCCGGCGAGCGGCATCCGCTCCTCGGCGAGGCGCTCCACGAAGTAGGACGCCTCGCGCAGCGCGTCCGGCTCGGGGGCGGCGACGACCAGGAACGCGGTGCCCGGCGTCTGGAGCAGCTTGAAGGTCTTCTCGGCGCGCTCGCGGAACCCGCCGAACATCGTGTCGAAGGCGGCCACGAACGTCTGCACGTCGCGCAGCAGCTGGACGCCCAGCACCTTGTTGATCACGCCGGTGAACATGCCGAACCCGGCGCTGATCACCTTCACGCCGAACCGGCCGCCGGTCTTGGCCGGGGCGGCGAGGATCTTCATGAACCGGCCGTCCAGGAAGCGGCCCATCCGCTCGGGCGCGTCCAGGAAGTCCAGCGCGTTCCGGGACGGCGGGGTGTCCACGATGATCAGGTCCCAGGCGCCGGAGCGGTGCAGCTGGCCGAGCTTCTCCATCGCCATGTACTCCTGCGTCCCGGACAGGGACGAGGAGAGCGACTGGTAGAAGGGGTTGGCGAGGATCTGCCGGGCCCGGTCCGGATCGGCGTGCGCCTCGACGATCTCGTCGAAGGTGCGCTTCATGTCGAGCATCATCGCGTGCAGCTCGCCGTCGCCGCCGACCTCGATCCGGCGGGGGCTGTTGTCCAGCTCGGACAGGCCCATCGACTGGGCGAGCCGCCGCGCCGGGTCCACGGTGAGGACGACGACGTCCCGGCCGCGCCGGGCGGCGCGCACGCCGAGCGCGGCGGCCGTGGTGGTCTTGCCGACGCCGCCGGAGCCGCAGCACACGATGATCTTGGTGCGCGCGTCGTCCAGCAGCGCGTCGACGTCCAGCGCGGGCGGGGTCTTGCCGGTCGGGCTCATCAGACAGTCTCCGTCGAACCAGTGGTCGTGCGGCGCGTCCGGACGCCGCCCTCCTCCTCGCGCGCCCACCCGCGCGTCTCGCGCGCGCCCGCGTCGGCCTCCCGAGCGTGGGCGCGCGTTGCGAGGCGGGCAACGGCCGCCGCAGGTGCGTGGGCCGCAGCTCCGCGCGCGCTCGCGTAGGCCGCGACTCCTGCGTGGGGGTGCGGGGTCATGCGGCGCCCTGGGCGCGGAGGGACTCGGCCAGGGAGTAGAGGCCGGCCAGGTCCATGCCGTGCGGGAGCAGGGGGAGGGTGTAGCGGGGGAGGTCGAGGGTCTCCAGGCGCTCCTTCTCGCGGGCCTGGAGGGTGGTGCGGCGGGCGTGCTCGGCGGCCTCGGCGGAC
>NZ_JBFAOF010000031.1:0-22072 GCF_040675125.1 Spirillospora sp. NPDC049652
GTTCCCGGCCTCGGCCGCCGTGACGGCCTCGTCGTAGCGCCCGTCCGCGACGAGCAGCCACGCGGCCCGCAGATGCAGGTGCATCCGCCGCAGGTGCGCCTGGAGATCGGGGTCCGGGACGCTCTCCTCCTCGGACAGCTCGCCCAGCACCCGGTCCAGCTCGACGCGCAGCTCCGTGTCGTCCACCCGTCCTCCTCTCGACGCCGCCACGCGCATCCTCCGCCAAGCGGACCGAGGTGATCAACACTTTTCGGGCGAGGAGGGACCGACTTCTCTCCCAGCCCGACCACGCCCGGCCGAGGAAGCGCGCGGCGGTATGACGAGATCATTGCCGTGGAGCTGCCGGGACCTGACTTGATCAGCTTTATGTCGCTGTATGTGATCATTCTTAACTCTCGGTGGCTCTCCCTGGCTGTGGGAGCCACGATGACCGCGTCGCTGGCCCTCGCGCCGGGCGACGCGCATGCGCAGCAGGACACCCGGACGTTCGTCTACACGGGAGCCCCGGAGCAGTTCACGGTTCCCGAGGGAGTGTGCGAGCTGACGGTGGACGCCTTCGGGGCCGCCGGCGGCAACGCCGTCTACGGATCCCCCGGCGGCCTGGGCGGCGCCGTCCACGCGACCGTCCCGGTCCAACCCGGGGACGTGCTGACGATCGACGTCGGCGGCGCGGGCACCGGCGGAGACCTCCAAGCGGGTACGCCCGCCCGAGGGGGTTACGGCGGAGGCGGCCAGCCCGGCGCCTTCCAGGAGGACCGCCGTCCCGGCAACGGCACCGTCGGCGGCGGCGGGGGCGGCGCGACCACGGTCAGCACCGCCCTGGAGCCGCTCATCATCGCCGGAGGCGGTGGCGGCGGCGCGGGCAACTTCACCGAGACGACGGGAGGCGAAGGCGGCGCGGGAGGCCAGACGGGCACCAATGGCAACAGTCCGGGCACCCCCGGCGCCGGAGGCGGCGGCGCCTCCGGCGGCAACGGCGGTGCGGGCGGCGCGGGCGGACAGCCCATCTCGGACTCCGACCAGCCCGGCCTCCCCGGCGGCGCCGCGACTGGACGCGTCGGCGGAGACGGCGCGGTCAACCTCTTGGACCCGCACATGGGGACGGGCGGCGGCGGTGGCGGAGGCGCACACGGCGGCGGCGCCGGCGGCTCCTCCACGCCCAACAGCACGGGCGCGGGCGGCGGTGGCGGCGGATCCAGCCTCGGCCCCGCCGGAGCCACCTACGAAACCGGCGTCCGCCAGGGCAACGGCGAAGTGACACTCACCTACGACACCGCATCGTGCCCGACCCCGCCGCCGGAGCAATGCTCCAAGGACAAGATCACCGTGACGAAGTGGGCCACGCCGACCAGCGTCCACGTCGGCGACACGGTGCGGTACCGCATCCGCGTCACCAACACCTGCGCGCAGGTCTTCCACGGCGCGACCGTCACCGACGACCTGGCGGGCATCCTCGACAGCGGTGTCCTGGTGGGGCCCGTCGAAGCCACCACGGGTACCGTCCAGCGCACTGACAGCTCCCTGATCTGGACCGGAGACCTCCAGCCGGGCCAGACCGCGGAGATCACCTACACCGTGCGGACCCGAAGCCCCGGCATCCTGCACAACACCGTCACCTGGCCATGCCAGGCGCAGGGGACACGCCAGGCCTCAGGGAACTGCACGGTCAGCACCACCGTCCGGGTCCACTACCGGCACCACCACGGCTGGCATCACTGCAAGCCGCACAAGTGGACGCACGACTGGGCAGCCCGAGCCGCCGCCATCGAACGCCGCTGCTGACCCGGCGTCCGTCCGGCGACTCTGTTCCGGGTCGGCGGTGCGGCAGCACCGTGCCCCGCACCGCCGCCCCGGAGCACCATGTCCCCCGGTCAGGGCCGGGTCTCGAACACGAGAAACACTGATGGCGGACGGCACGTGCTCCCGTCCGCCGTCAGGGTGGGTCAGTCCAGCAGGTCTTCGGCTCGCTCGACGTCGAAGGAGCGCTTGAACCACCGCTCCGCCTGCTCCAGGTCGGCACACGCGTCCGCGCGAGCCCACATGTCCGCGGACACCTTGAGGCCCCGGCGTTCCAGGATCTGAAGGGCCGCCTGCGCCTTGCCCTTGGCCTCACCGATGGCCTCACCGATGGCCTGCTGGGTGCGCTTGAACTCGCTGACGACCTCGTTGTCAGTGCTCATGCTCAAGAGAACCTCCAGGTTGCTCTTCGCCGCGCCTTCCACCATCTCCAGCGCGTAGTCAATGTATCGCATTGCGTATTCGGGGTCGCCGACCCCCTGGAGCCCTCCGAGGAAGAGCTCACAGGTGCCGTCCAGGTGGCCGTGGGCCATGACGGAGAGCGCCGCGACGCTGGGGTCGGTGGCCACCTGCCCGGCGGTTTCGAGCTTCGGGATCTGGTTGGGGCCGACGATGCAGAGCTCCACGGTGAGCGTGAGGGCACCGCACCTGACCGACACCGTCCGCCGGTACTCGTCCGCCCTGGGGTCGGGCGTGAAGACCACGACGTGGACACCGGCGGGCGGCTTGGAGTGGTAGAGCCACCACGCGGCCGCGTACTCGACGCAGCGCTCGAGCTTCCGTTCGCTCAGGGTCGTCTCGAACTCGTTGATGACGAGGCAGGCGGGTTCCTGGGGCTGGCCACCGATCGTGACGACGTCACTGTGGAAGTCGCGGGAGGGCCGGGTGTTGGCCTCGTTGTCGCCGATCGTCCAGGGCATGTCGGGGAGTTCCGCCCCCATGAACGTGGCCAGCGCCCAGCTGGACAGTTCCGGGTGGGCATGGAGGACGGCTCTGACGCCGTCATGTCGTCGTCCGGGCATGTCACGAGAAGCTAGCGATCGTCACCGACAGTGGCGAACGGGCGGCCAAGGCGACTTGCGGGGCATCGCCGGAGAAGACGCCATTTGCCAACCCACCCGTGTCCACATCCGGCCACCCCCGCCCCCACCTGGGACGATCGCCCCTCCCCCAAGAGCCCTCATTTCACTGCGTGATCCGGACGGGGTCTGGGACCTTCACTCTGTGATCATGTCGAACAGGGGGTTCTCCGTATCGCCATTGACGGCGAGCTCGGCTCCCACACCATCCCGGACAAGGTTGACGATCTGGGCGACGTAGACGAGCGCCGCCGCGGAGATCACTTCGTCCTGCTCGCGAACTCTGATCACGAGCACACCCTTCGCGGGCTCGAACGTGATGAGGGTGGCACCTTCGAAATCAATGAGCGGTTCCGGGAGAGGGAAATCTTCGAGACTGATCCCGGCGGAAGACTCGAGCGTCCACGAGTGGACCCACCACCGTCCTCGCCTGACCGGTGCGGGCAGTGCCGTCATCCTGATGTTCTCCGGCGAGTAGTTCGGCACTCCGCCACAGTACTTCGACGATCTCAGCCGGCCCCTTGGGCAGGTGTCGATCCAGGCGGTCAGGCAGCGCTTGCCTCCACTGTCTCGCCACAAGTCAATGGCAGCTCTGGGGTGTGGCGATGAGGGCCAGGTGGAGGTGGGTCGAGGTGTTCAGCCAGTGCGCCCAGCACACGTCGTTGCCTGCGCTCAGGTCATGCAGGGCCCGACCGAATCGCACGGCGTCCGGGATCGCGTCGGCCTCCTGGCCCACCTGCCCCTTGATCGGGTCCCACTGCCCCCGCAACCAGGTGATGCCGTCTTCGGGTGTCGTCGCCACGTGCCGGATCGTGCGGGACGGTTTGCGCAGCCAGTCTCGGATCACCTTCGGGGCGTGCTCCGTGGCCGGGTCACGCCGCGCCGCCTCGTTCCCGTAGGTCTCGCCGTCCATCCGGGACGAGTGGCAGTGCCAGTGCAGCCCTCGGTCCTTCCAGATAACGGACGTCGTGTCCCGCCAGTAGTCGTAGTCGAACGTCTCCATTCGGCCCCCGTCGAGGTGTGGCCCGGCCCCCGGGACGGAATCGGAGACCGGGCCGAGGGAGATGGTCAGATGTCGAACTCTCCGGCCTTCACGCCTCGGATGAAGCCCTCCCACTCGTGGCGGGTGAACACCGACGTGACGCCGGTCTTGGAATCACGGAGCCCGATCGTTCCGCCGGTCTCCGCGTCCGCGAGGTTGGTGGCGACCTCCACACAGCCGCAGCCGCCGTTCTCGCCGTTGCACAACGTGCTGACCTTGAACAGGTAGCGGTTCGACTCAGCAGCCATGACGCTCTCCCTTCACTGGGGGACGGTCGGGCCTCGCCCAACCTCTGGACGCGCCGCAGCGGCGGTCTCTCGTCTGCCGATGCGGCTGAGGCGAGGTCCCGTCACGGGAAAGGTATTCCGCTTCGAGCGGCGCGGCACAATTCATTCACGTCGCCGCATAAAGTCAGCGGATGCGGTCAGCAGGAATGACCTGGCTTCGCTCCCCCACAACGCGTGATCCGAAAAATATGAGAAAAGATCCACGTGGTGTTCGATGTCTTTCGGATCCCGCAGGACGACCTGGCCGCTGAACGTCTCGACCGTCACGAGGTGCCGGTCGTAAAGGGTGAACGTGTTCATCGGGCCGACACCGATGTCAGAGGTTGCGGGCACCACACCGATCCGAACGTTGGGGAGACGTGACAGGGACACGAGCCGATCCAGCTGGAGCGCCATGACCGGAGGTGAACAAAGACGCCACTTCACGGCCTGCTCGGTGAGCAGGAATTCGAAGCGTTTCGAGGGGTCGTGAAGGATTTGCTGCCGTTCCAGCTTCAGGGCGATGGCCCGTCTCGTGTCTCCCTTCGCGGGCTCGATCGGCATGTCCATGGCCGCACGCATGTACTCGGGTGTCTGTAGGAGGCCCGTGACCAGGGACGGCAGGAAGTAGCGCATGTGAACTGCCGCGGATTCGAGGGCCGCGAGTTCGCGCTGCCGATGATGAAGCCCTCTGCGCACTGACGCGCGGATGTCCCGGAACTCGGTGTTCGCGACCCGGGCGAGGCTCAGCAGCTCGTTGCGAGTCGCCGCGTCCACGGACAGCGCCAGCAGGACGCGCTCGACGTCCACCACGGACGGTAGCGTCCGCCCGTTCTCGATCCGGGAGATCTTGGATTGGGACATGTTGCAGCGCCGGGCCAGTCGCTCACCCGACAGACCCGACGCTTTCCGCAGGTCACGTAGGGCACGAGCCAGCCTTTGGCGGTCGTCGCCGGCTCGTTGGGGGTCGAGGGTCACTCGGCGCGGAACTCCGCGAACGGGACGGAGTGGAGGCGCGCCAGGCGCTTCAGTTCGATGTACGGGGCGGGATCGGCTCCCTCCAAGAGTTCGCGACCGGTCTGCGTGCCGTCGTCGGCGTAGTGCATGAGGACGACGTAGGTGTCATCGAAGAGCCAGAAGTCCTGCGCTCCGGCGAGCGGGTTCGGGCGGTCGGTGACGTCGAGGATGAAGATCTTCTCCCCCGCCCTGGAGCTGTGCGGGTAGAAGTCGAATTGGAATCGCAGGTATTCCGAGAGCGGCCGGGTGACCACGTGGACACGCCCGATGCTGCGCCCGGTCTCGCGGAAGTGGCGGACACGGGTGAGCCAGGGGTCGTCTTCGGGAACGTCCAGGCGTCCCGTCTCCCGCCAGATCCGGAACTCCTCGTCCTCTTCCGGTACTCCGTACGCGGGGAGCGTCTCGAGCCGGAAGGCGTCATGTCGGTAGGAGTCGAAGAACTTCCGCCAGTCGTCACCAGCCAAGAGCACGGACGGCCTCCCGCAGCAGCTCTTCGGGGATCTCCACGACTGCCTCGCCTGCCGGAGTCCGGTGTCCGCTGAGGTGGTCGCCCTGCACCGCCAACGTTCCGCGATCGGTGCGATAGACCGTCGGGCAGTCGTCCCGGTTGCAGGTGCCGGCGATCCGGGTCAGTTCCACATCCGCCATGGTTGCCCTCCCAGCTATGCATGGTCGTGACTGGGACGCTAGGAGGGGACGAACGAGCCGGTCAACGGCTATGCACGTCACCGCATGAAGTTGTTCGGGCACACAAGGTCGGGACGGGGGCGCGGACGGGACGACCGGGGTGGCGAGGACCGCACGGGGCTCAGTTGCCGGTGGTGGTGCGGTTTTTGGACCAGGCGGCGGCGTCGGTGCCGTAGCGGACGAGGAGGCGCGCGAACTGGATCCGCTCCTCGGGCGTCCAGGCGGCGGTGATCTCCTGGAACGCCTTTCGCTGCTCGGCGGCGAAGCGGTTGCGTTCGGCCTCGCCGTGCTCGGTGAGTTCGAGGACGGTGCGGCGTCCGTCGACCTGGGACGCCGCCCGGCGCAACAGCCCTTCCTCGATGCAGGCGGCGACGGTCCGGCTGGCCACCGGCTGGGCGACGCCCATCTCGGCGGCGAGGCCGCCCACGGTCATCTCGTCCGGCGCGTCGGCGATCACGTTGAGGACGAGATTGCGGGAGAGGTCCTTGCCCGAGGCCGGCGCGCGCCGCCGCAGCCGGGACAGCGCCGGGCCGATCTGGTCCAGCACCAGGTCGTCGGCGGGCGGCTCAGAGGAGGACGCGCTGCTCATGGCCCGAGTCTAGGGGCGCACAGCGGTATTTGCATACCCACTCGCAAGTACATAGCATCCGGTATGCAATTACGACGAGCGAGGAAACGAGGCGGACTGCCATGGCACTCACCGCGATCACCAACGCCCGGGTCTTCGACGGGGAGAAGGACCTCGGCGTGCAGACCGTGGTCATCGATGGCGCACGGATCGCTCGCGTCGGCGGCGACGTCCCCGGGGGCTGCGAGACGGTGGACGGGAACGGCGCCACCCTGCTGCCGGGGCTCATCGACGCCCATGTGCACTCCGCCCCGGGCTCCCTGGCGCTCGCGCTGCGGTTCGGCGTGACGACCGAGCTGGAGATGCAGGGGATGAACACGCGGGAGAACCGTGGACTCATCGCCGAGGACGACACCGTGGCGGACGTGCGTTCCTCCGGCTTCGCCATCACGCCGCCCGGCGGCCACCCAAGCGAGCTGATGCCCGAAGGGTTCCGGCCGAAGTGGGACCTCCCGCCGGTCATGCCCCTGATGCCGTTCTCCACCACTCCCGAGGAAGCGGCGGCGTTCGTCCCCCAGCTCCTCGCCCGGGGCTCCGACTTCATCAAGTTCATGATCGACGACGGCAGCGTGGAGGGGCACCCCGGCCTGCCGATGCTCGACCAGGCCACCGTGAACGCCGGTGTCGCGGAGGCCAAGAAGTACGGTGCGCTCACCGTCGCCCACGCGCTGACCGTGGACGCCACCCGAATGGCCGCCGAGGCCGGGGTGGACGGCCTCACCCACGTGTTCATGGACCAGCCGCACAGCGCCGAGATCATCGACCTCATCAAGGACGCGGGCATGTTCGTCATCGCCTGCGTCAGCCTCAACGCCTCGATGATGGGGATCACCGGCAGCGCCCTCGCCGACGACCCGCGCGTCGCCGCACGCCTCGACGCCAAGTGGGACGAGACCCTGCGTTCCAGCTACAACCGCTACCCGCAGGGCAAGCTGGAGGACGTGTACGAGACCGTCCGCGCCCTGGACGCCGCCGGTGTGGACGTGCTGGCCGGCACCGACGTCTCCATGCCTGAGACGTTCTTCGGTGGACTGGCGCACGGAGCGAGCCTGCACCAGGAACTGCAGCACCTGGTGGCAGCCGGACTCACGCCCGCTCGGGCCCTGCGCGCGGCCACGGCGACCACCGCCCGCCGGTTCCGCCTCAGCGACCGAGGCCGCATCGCCGAAGGACTCCGCGCGGACCTCCTGCTGGTCAACGGCGACCCGACCAGCGACATCAGCGACACCCTCAACACCCGAGCCATCTGGCGCCGCGGCACCCGCCTGGCGGGCTGACCGCACCCCGCCCGTCGTGCACCATCACGGCGCGGACACGTTGACGCCCGGGGGCGGAAGGACGGCCCCGACCCCACTCGGCGAACACGCGTCACGGGCCCATCGGGCGAGGCCGGTCTTCCACCAGGCGCGCGATACCGGCCGTCCGGGTGGTGGCGGCGTGACGTCACAGGGCACGCGGCCAGTAGGACGGAGGGCCGGGCGGACGTGCCCCGTCCCGCCAGGCAGGCGGGCGGGCGGGCGAGGCGGGATGGCGGGACGCGCGTCGGCCGGGACGTCAAGGGGTGACGTTGCGGCAGGTGGGGTCTTGCGGGACGACCGCGATGGAGCCGTACGCCTGGTCGCCGTGGTACGCGGTGTAGATGCGGTTGCCGTGATCGCACTTGGTGGCGGCGTTGCTGAAGCCGTCCGGCATGCGGATCAGGTCGGCGGGGGCTCCGTTGTCGTGCCCGGAGCGCGGCGCGTCCTTGAACGGCTCGGTGAACTTGGAGCATCCGGAGAGCCCACCGAGCGCGAGGGCGAGCGCGGCGACAGCGGCCGCAATGGCGACCTTGGGGTGCTTCATGGGAGGTCTTCCTTCCGCAGGGGGATGCGTACCAGCGTGTGCCGAAATCCGGGAGGACGGGAGGGCCTCGATCAGACCCATCCCGATCATGGTGATCGACCCCCTGCACATGCGAGTCACACGACTCATCCGCACCCAGTCCCTTGCTCGTGAAAGACCAGGCTGGAAGTCGGACGGCGGCCGTCGCCCCAAGTCCGGTGGCGAGGGAGACGAGTAGGAAGTGGACGAGTCGCATGGCGAGCCGTCACGGGTCACCAACGGCGACGGCCAAGCACGGACCAGGCCCTCACACTCAGACGCACGGCTCTCTCAGCCGAGGGCAACAGTGGAATGCGGGAGCACCCGGCCAGTGGCTGGCTTGCCCACCTCCACGAAGCGACGTCAGCTCTCCCTTGGGATGTGCACGCAGGAGATGAACTGTCCGCCGCCGGAGCGAGCGTCATCCCCACAGAGAAGCCCGGACGTCCATCACTTGTGGCGAGTACCTCGAACCACCCCAGCCCGCAGCCCGCAGCCCGCGCAGCCCAGGCGAGCATGCAGCATCCGGTCTCAGAGGAAGCCAGCCAGGGCCAAAGTAGGGGGATGGGCACCGCCACCGAGCCCGCGTCGAGGAAGAGCCTGCCGGGCAGGCGTACCGGACGACCCCGCGATCAGCCCCCGCCCCCCAACAAGGTGAAGAGGTGGGGCGAGTACGACGGAGGAAGCACCCACCGCAACCCAGGCGACGGTGAAGCTCGGTCGATGTGCCACGGACATGCTCGCCTCCGGGAAACGGAAGACCCGTCTCAGAAACTAAACCGGAGACGCTGAGCGCCCTACCGCTCCGAGGGCACCCCCCGGTTCGGCTCAGAAGTCCGTCGCCGGGCCGCCTCCCTCCTACTCTTCCTGACCCAACGACCTGATCCGTCGTAGCGCCGTGGAGAGGGCATCACGCCCGACAAGGAAGTACCCGCCGTCTGGGTCCTTGCTGTCGCGAACGGCCACTCCGCCGGGAGCGCCCGCAAGCTCGACACACTGGTCGCCGTCGGCGTGACTGCGACTGGACTTCCGCCACTCAAGCTTGGTCACGTCCACCTGTTCTCAAGCTCCTTCTCGATGAAGACGCGAGACTCCGCAACATTCCAAGCACGCGCCTGAAGCACCGCAAACAATTCGTTCGCCCTGGTCAAATGCTCTGCCTCTTCGGAAGTTTCCCCTCCGAAGACCGACGCGGCATATGCGGACTCCGCGCGATCACTCTGAGTCGCAATCGCGAACGACCCTTTGACAAAAGGATAGTAAGCGGTGGGAGAGATCTGAAGATAGACCCCAGGACGGGCGGAGAGCTCGACCAGGTGCCTGAGCTGCTCATTCATGACTTCAGGTGAGCCCACCTCACGCCGGAGAACCGACTCGTCCAGGATGAAGCACGCGGTCGGCGGGGGATTCCGCTTGAGCACTTCCTGACGCTTCAGTCTGGCCAGGACATCCGCGTCGCTAGGGAGGATGGCGCGGGCGTACGACTCGACCTGCAACAGCCCTTCCACGATGTCCGCAGAATAGGTCCGAAGCATGGTGGCCGTGGACTCCCTCGTGGCGAAGTCGACGTAGTACTGCGGGTACTTTGCGCTGCTCACCAGGTCATTCCAGGCCTCGGCGACGTCGTCACTGCGCTTGAGGGCCGCGCCGAGCCGTTCCGAGAAGTCCTTGCGGCATCTGGTCCGGCCCAGCTCGATGAGCGCGATGTAGCTGCGGGTGACGTTGACGAGTTTGGCCAGGTCGGCCTGGCTGAGCCCCGCCTCCACCCGGAAGCGCTTGACCTTCGCCCCGAACGTGCGCAGGTGCGGGTCGATCTTCTTCGCCGCCATGAGAACCCCTGACCCGGCCCCGGCATCACCCGGTGACCGCCGCTAGTGAGTCGTGACTGCTCCCCCGATCTCGGCACAACGTATGCCGCTCCGTGGCTGGATGGTGACAGAACGCGAAAACTCCAGGACGCAAAACCGAGGCCCACGTGATGATCACAGATTCCGACCTCCGGCCGACCCCGCCGCCGCGTGGCGTCGCGGTACTGGAGGTCAAGTCCGAGCCCGAGTGCATCAAGGCCGCTCGCGACTTCGTCGCGGACTGGTTCACCGAGAACGCGTACGACGGCGACCTGGTCTACCTCGCGCGCACAGTGGTGACCGAACTGGCGACGAACGCACACCGCCACGGCTCCGGCGAGGACGACCCCATCACCACTCGCGTCTTCAACACGGACGCCGGCCCCGTCATAGAGGTACTGGACGCAAGCCCTGAACTTCCGTCCCCGAAGCCTCTGACTCTCGACGCCCTAACCGGACGCGGCCTCGCCATGGTCGACCTGATGGTCCCCGCATGGGGATTCGCCCGCATCCCAGAAGGAGGTAAAGCCGTATGGGCGCTCCTACACGCGCACGCGTGAGCGCTCGCGCTCTCCTAACGGCCGTCCTCCGCGACCTCTACCCGCAGTGGGACGTCCACGTGGACAACCGAGGCATCTGGCGAGCCACCGGCCCCATCCTCATCAGCGCCTCATCCGCCGAAACCCTCCTGGACGCCTTGACCACCGCCGCTCCCGACGACACCAGAGAGGCCGCCGACCGCTACTCGGTCATCGTGTGCCGGGCGGCAACGTAGACATATCGCGCCGCCGCCCGGCATCCCGCGTCAGGGGCTGGTAATCGTCTCAGCCGGGGTGATCACAAACGTTCCAGTGATTCCCAACGCATCCCCCGCGTTGATGAGCGTGGGGTCACAATTTGCGTCAGCGGTCTGCACCACCAGGTTGGTTCCGGTGACCTTCACCGCATGGACGCTATTGATATAGGAGACGTCCACCTCGCCGGGTCCGCCGCCAGGAGCGCCATACGTTGCATGGCAATTGTCCGAACTGGTGGTTGACACCGCCACGCCAGTGATCTTGCCGTCCGCGCCGGTACTGGTCACCTGAGTGCCACTCAACTTCCATGGAAGATTTTGAGCGGTCAACGAGACCGTAATTCCAACAGGCCCCGAACACGCCCCACCCACGTTGGCTGGATTGCTGAACTTGACCGAATTAATGGTCACCAGGTCATTCGGCGAGAGCCCCGAGCCCGACTTCGCCGTTGCCGATGCAACTGCTTTCGTACAGGTCATACCCAGACCTGTCGCCAGATCCTTGGCACTCATATTTCCAGAGTTCACCGCAGTTGCCGGTCCGCCCGGCAAAACGGTCCACGTCCCGGCCACTCCCGCTGCGGTCACTGCAACGACCGCCGTCGCCGCCAGCGAAACCGACGTCAGAGCACTTTTACCGGCCTTACGCATTTCGCACTCCAGAGGGGAAGATTTTTCCACGGAAAGGAGGTGTCCGCCACCGCAGAATCTGCAGTCGTATTGCCTCGACAAGACGGCCCGAACACTCGCCTCAAGAGCTCAAGACCGTCTGGGGAGGGGAGACTACGAAATAGGCGTTGACCGACAGCGGGTCCCCCAAATTTATGAGCGTCGGATCACAGTTGGCGTCCACTGATGTAGCGACCAAATTGGAACTTTTAGTGGTGGATACCGCGCGAGTCGCATTGGTATAGGTGATGCCGATCTCCCCGCCGCCTCCCCCGGGGGCACTGAAAGTGGCGTGACAGTTATCCGCCCCAATGAGGCTCGCGATCACACCGGTCATCTTTCCAGACACGACTCTATTGGTCGCATCGTATGAGGTGGCACTAAATTTCCACGGTAGGTTCTGCGCCGTAACCTTCATGAAGGTGCCGGCAGCGCTAGAGCACCACCCATTGGGGTTGGCGGGGGAGCTGAACGAAATAGAGTCGAGTGACACAAGGTCGGTCGGCGCCAGGCCCGAACCCGACTTGGCCGTGGCCGATGCCACGGCTTTGGTGCAGGTGGCGGCAGCTCCGCTCGCCGTGTCCTTCGCCGTGATGTTGCCGCTGTTCACCGCGGACACAGGACCTCCGGGAAGGAAGGTCCACGTAGCGTCGGCCGCAGCCGCGGTCACCGCGATGACGGCCGCCGCCGCCAGGGAAACAGAGGTCAGAGCACTCTTACCGGACTTTCGCATCTCGATCTCCAGGGTGAGGGAACTTCGTGGAAAAGGAACCAGACCCCGCCGCACCGGGAGATGCAATCTCCTCACTCCGGCAAGAGCAACGCTACGCGGACGCGGACGGGCAGCAACGAGGAAGAACGCTGCGCTCTCAGGCCGCCGGGGCGCTCCCTCAGGGGCTCGTGACGGTCTGGCGAGGGGAGACGGTGAAAGTGCCATTGATCGACAGGGGGTCTCCCAAATTCACCAGAGTGGGGTCGCAGTTGGCGTCCACCGACGTAGCCACCAAATTCGAACTCCTGGCAGTTATCCTGCCAATTGCATTTTCGTAGGTGATACCAACCTCGCCACCTCCTCCTCCCGGAGCACTGAAAGTGGCGTGGCAGTTATCCGACCCGACAAGGCTGGCGATCACGTTGGTCATCTTCCCAGAGACAACGTTCTTCGTCGCATCGTAAGAGATAGCGGTGAACTTCCACGGAAGATTCTGCGCCGTAACGCTCACGGTGATCCCGACAGGGCCTGAACACCATCCACCAGGATTAGCGGGCGAGCTGAACGCTATTGAGTCGAGCGATACGAGATCGGTGGGTGCCAGCCCAGAACCTGACTTCGCCGTGGCCGACGCGGTAACCCTGGAGCAAATGGCAGCGGCCCCGGTTATCGTGTCTTTCGCAGAGAGACTTCCGCTATTCACGGCAGTCACGTGACCTCCTGGGAGAAAGGTCCACGTAGCATTGGCCGCAGCCGCGGTCACCGCGATGACGGCCGCCGCCGCCAGGGAAACAGAGGTCAGAGTACTCTTACCAGCCTTGCGCATAACCGCCTCCGAAATGACGACTCTCCCACGGAGCTGAATCAGGCTCCGTCATGCCGAAACTTCGCCCTTCTAACCCGGCGCGAGTGGCTCGGACCGGGGCGGGACACACTGACGCACTTCAACGCCACTGCGGCAATCTCGCCTTCACGGCTGATCGGCGTCACGAGAAAGACTCCAGGTGCCCAGGAGGGAACAGGCCAGCCTCCAGGCCACCCGGACGCTCACGTCAGGGGCTGGTGACCGTCTGGCGAGGGGTGACCACAAATTGAGCAGTGACCGCTAGAGAATCTCCCAAGTTCATGAGGGTGGGATCACAGTTGGCATCTACCGACGTAGCGACCAGATTCGAACTTGTGGTGGCTATCGTGCCATTCCCATTGTTGTATGTGATGCCAACCTCGCCACCCCCTCCTCCCGGGGCACTGAAAGTTGCGTGACAGTTATCAGTTCCAACGACGCTGGCGATCACGCCGGTCATCTTTCCAGAGACAACGTTCTTCGTCGCATCGTAAGAGATGGCGGTGAATTTCCACGGAAGATTCTGCGCTGTAACACCCACGGTGACCCCGCTAGGGCCCGAACACCATCCCTTGGGATTGGCGGGTGAGCTGAATAGTATGGAGTCGAGCGAAACGAGGTCGGTGGGCGCAAGCCCAGAACCCGACTTTGCCGTGGCCGACGCGGTGACCTTAGTGCAAGTGGCGGCAGTCCCGGTCGTCGTGTCTTTCGCATAGACATTTCCGCTATTCACTGCGGTCACGTGACCTCCCGGGAGAAAGGTCCACGTAGCGCTAGCCGCAGCCGCGGTCACCGCGATGACGGCCGCCGCCGCCAGGGAAACAGAAGTCAGAGTACTCTTACCAGACTTGCGCATTTTTTCTTCCTCCACGATCGGACCGATGTTCTCGGAACTACGCTGGTTTCGTGCGTTCAGAGAGCCAAGAAAGCGGGGAAGTGGTCAATGCTCTCTGCGGTTGGGGAGCAGCCGTGCCCGGCGTCCGTGTGTTCGACATGCCGGGCACGGCTTGGTGCCGCAGTGCTACGGGAGGGCGGTGTACGCCTTCTGGCCGATGTACTCGTTGAAGATCATCTGGTTCTTGCCCGCAGCCGAGGGGACCCCCGCCTGGGCGTCCACGATGGCGTCGACCAGGCCGATGCCGAGGGCACAGCCCTTGGCGCCGGGGACCGAGAAGGTGTTGTCGACGTGGGTGGCCGAACGGATCACGAACGGGGTCCGCTGGACGATCGTCGCGGGCTTGCCGGTGATGGGCGCGGTGCCCGCGGGCGGGTTGGTGGTACCGGTGGTGAGGTCCAGCAGGATCGGGTTGCCGGTGTCACCGATGAGGCACGTGCCGCCGAGGAAGGGGTTGGTCAGGCGGATCCGCATGCCGAGCTTGATGTGGAAGTCGGGCCCGGTCGGCTGGTCGAAGACGCCCGCGTACTCCGGCTTGGCGTAGACCGCGCTGACGATCGGGTCACCGAAGATGCCGGGCTGCACCAGCATCTTGTCCGCCTGCATCTTCCCGAAGATCGGCGTGTACAGCTCCGTCTCCGGGTTCAGCGCACTCGCGAACGTCATCTTGATCGGCGAGGTGATCTGCTGGTTGAACTTCCCGAGCTGGAACGTCCCGCTCGTGACGATCGCCTCCATACAGATCGACCCCTCCTTCACGTACGGCGCCGACAGCACCGGGCAGTCCGCGAAGTCGAACGTCGGAATCGGGTCGTCCGCACGTGCGGCCGTCCCCGACATGACACCCGTGATCGTCGCGAGAGCAGCGATACCAGCCGCGGCTCGTCGCCAGCCGCGTCCTGCGGATGCGAGCTTCTGCATGGCCATTCCCTTCTGCCTGCCGACCCGTCGCCGGGCCGGGAGTCGATGGAGAAACAGCCCCCGATATGCGTTGCCGGGTCCAGTTCGTGCCGGGCACCCGACTCCGTTCCTCCCACCTGGAGTGGAAGGTGGAACGGGCCGTGTCCTGCGCAGGGGTGGTGGTAGCGCGGGACACGGCCCGGGTCAACGGGACTACGGGAGGGCGGTGTACGCCTTCTGCCCGATGTACTCGTTGAAGACCATCTGGTTCTTGCCCGCCGCCGACGGAACGCCGGCCTGGAGGTTGACGATCGCGTTCACCAGGCCGATACCGAGCGCGCAGCCCTTGGCGCCCGGCACCGAGAAGGTGTTGTCGACGTGGGTCGCCGACCGGACCACGAACGGCGTCCGCTGGACGATCGTCGCCGGCTTGCCGGTGATGGGGGCGGTGCCCGCAGGCGGGTTGGTGGTGCCGGTGGTCAGGTCCAGCAGGATCGGGTTGCCGGTGTCACCGATCACGCAGCTTCCGCCCAGGAACGGGTTCGTGAGGCGGATGCGCATGCCGAGCTTGATGTGGAAGTCCGGCCCGGTCGGCTGGTCGAAGACGCCCGCGTACTCCGGCTTGGCGTAGACCGCCGTGACGATCGGGTCACCGAAGATGCCCGGCTGCACCAGCATCTTGTCCGCCTGCATCTTCCCGAAGATCGGCGTGTACAACTGCGTGTCCGGGTTCAACGCACTCGCGAACGTCATCTTGATCGGCGAGGTGATCTGCTGGTTGAACTTGCCCAGCTGGAACGTCCCGCTAGTGACGATCGCCTCGATACAGACCGACCCCTCCTTCACGTACGGCGCCGACAGCACCGGACAGTCCGCGAAGTCGTGGGTCGGCATCGGGTCATCCGCATGCGCGGCCGTCCCCGACATCAGACCTGCGGTCGTCGCGAGCGCGGCGACACCCGCCGCCATCCCACGCCCCGTCCACTTGCTGAACGACCTGTTGCGCATGGTCATGCCTTTCTCCTCTACCAGCCCATGGTTGGGCCGAAAATATATCGGGAGCGACAACTCGACGACGCCTACTCAAGGAGAGGTGATTTTTTGATACGGGGCGAATGAGAAGTCCGCAGCTACGAAGCTCCAATTCGCCTGCGACTGAAAATCGGGATTAGAGAGCGCACACTGGGGAGTGGTTCCGACAACGAGTGACGGCCCATCCTTCTCCGCAGTAGGAATGTGAAGCCGATTCTTGTCGGCGTAGAATTCAAGCGCGCTCAAGGTCCCGGGCACATCTGTCGTGAGGTCTTCGCTCAGGCGATTCAAGCTGAAGCTGCAGCCATCGGACCCCGTGACATCGAGCTTGACACCAGAAATCATCGCAAACCATTGACCGGGACCCTTTTGCGTATCCATGTGGAGGGTCCACGGAAGGCCCGCGCCGCGGATGACGGTCGTTACGTTGGTCGACACTCCATTGAAGAACCTGACGCACTTCTTGAAGTTCGCGCCATCAATGGTGGCGATCCGATACCTGGAAAGATATCTTCCGCGCTTGAAGTGCATCTGAAAGGTCGCGGACTCACACCGAATCGTGTTATCCCACACGCCATCTCCGACATGGTCTGGGTCCGGTGTCGGATAGCTATCAGAACTGCCCCTCATTATAAAGGGTCCTGCGGTCGCCTTCACCGCCCCGCCAGGAAGGACAGTGAAAGCCTGAGGTTCCGGGGAGTCACAACTATCTGGAGATTCTGGAGTCGTTGGGCACCAGCGACCAGACTCGATCTTCAGGAAGTTACTGGCTCCGGCGCTCGTAGCGTCCACCAGGGGCGTTAGGTCTTCGCCGACCCCGCACCCACTGAAGGCCGGCACATACACGCTTCCCGTATAGGTGCCGCCTTCCTGCGGGGACAGTTTACCGACCCTGTCGTTACCCAGATCCGCGGAAAGGTCCAGCGGCAGTGCGCCTGTGTGACAAGTCTTTCCGACGTCCACCGGGGTCCCGTTAACCGATATTCCCCCGACGCGCAGATCGACAAATGATCGCGCAAAAGCGCGAATCGGAAAGGAGGTCGGATTGTCAACATTGCCGAGATGGCTATCGGCAAACAGGTTCGCCATTTCACTGGAAGCACCGGGAGGAGCCACCTGCTTGGTAAGTACCGTAGCCGTGGTCGGCATGAATCCGAAGCCGAGCGCAGTTCCAGTGGAGGGTGTCGTCGCAGTAACCCCGTAATTTCTGCTTCTCATATAGTTATGCGGAAAGTCGATTTGATTCTGAACGCTCATCCGGAAGCTGATCTGCGCCCCAATGGGTATGGCAGCCTTCAGCTTTCCCAGATTTCCGAACCCCGCAGCCTTCCCGCAATTGGGCGTCCCGGGCCGTTCCGGGAACAATCGCGACAAGTTCATCCCGGGCGGGATGGGGGGCTCGGCGAGTCTCGGGTCCCGATTGATCCCTCCACCAGGCTCGGTGGGAGCAGGCGGGATGTGACACTCAACGCTCGTAGTGTCATCCTTCGGCTGACTCGCCATCGGAGAACGCTTCGGCAGGACTGAAGGGGCGGTCCCGCCCTTCAGAGCAAGTTTTCCTAGGACAATGCCGCTCTTTGGCAAGCAGGTCAGGGTGCTGATAGATGCTTTCCGCCCCTCTGCCGACAGTCGGAGCACCATCTGGCCGGCCTTCCAGAAGACCTGCCCCGCTTGATCCGTCAGGAGGGCGGGAACAGCACCAGACCCTCTCAGAACCATCTCTTCCGTCCGAGCTGGATCCGCCGTGAGTGAGAAGGCGGGCCATGCGGCGTTGACAGACGTCTGTCCTTGATTGACGGTCACGGCGATCGAGGCGACGCCGCTTAGCGAAGGTTCAGGCGCCGCTCCCGTCGAGTCCGGAACCTCGGTAGCCGCGAACTCACCGCGGAGCCTTCCCGGCGCCTTCAGCGTCACGCCGACATCGCCAATACGCACCGGAGTATTGGTCTTGCCGGCCGTGGGCACTTTGGCCTTGATCCCCAGGACCACCGGGTAGGTGGCTTTAGGTGTCGCGCACAGGTAGGTCACCTGCGCCCCGATATCGGCGGACGCGACTCGGACAGCGGCCAGCAGGCCTGCACTGGCCAGCAACGTGGTCACAATCGCTCCGCGCACTACTCTGCGGGGGCTAGCGAGCATGGAAGTCCTTCGGGATCAGGTAGCGGGGCGGGCCGCCACAGGAGTTCCCGTGGCGGCCCGATCGACGGCCTAAGCCGTTACAGACGTCAGGTGGCGTTGACGACCAGGGCGGGGGTGATCACGAAGGTGCCGTTCAGCGAGACGGAGTCGCCTGCGTTGATCAGCGTCGGGTCGCAGTTGGCGTCCACCGTCGCGACCTTCAGGTTGCTGGTGGTGCCGGTCCCGCCGGTGGTCAGGGCGTGGGTGGTGTTGTTGTAGCTGCCGGTGACGAAGCCGCCGGGGCCATTGACGACGCCGTTGGCCGTGACGGTCGCGTGGCAGTTGTCGCTTCCGACGATGGACGCCTTCACGCCGTTCAGCTTGCCGGCGGTCACACCGCCGGAGGTCACGCCGGTCACGTCGAGGGTCCAGGGCGTGCTGGTGTTCGCGGTGACCTGGATCGTGAGGCCGGCCGGGCCGGAGCACCAGCCACCGGCGTTGGCCGGGCTGCTGAGGGAGACGCTCGTGACGCTCGCGACCGCGGTGAGCGGCAGGCCCGTCCCGAGCTTGGAGGTGCCGGACGCCGTCCCCTTGGTGCAGGTGATCGCCGCGCCGGTGGAGGTGTCCTTCGCCGTCACGTTGCCCGAGTTGATGCCGCTGATCGCGACGCTGGACCCGGAGCTTCCGGCGGCCGTGATCGTGACGGAGGTGGGGGCCGCGGCGGCGGGGAGGGCGGTGAGGCCGAGGGCGGCGACGGCGACGGAGCCGCCAATAATGGTGTTGCGAGTGAGCTTGCGCATGCCGGTTCTTGTTCCCTTCAGTGGGGTGGTTTCTGCGAGTACTCGTAGGGACGCTGACGGCGTGGTCTTTCGGGCGACTCCTCTACCTGTCGAGAATGGACGGGCCCTGCTCGGTGGCGGGGATTCACCTCTGCTCCGCCAGGGACCAGGGGACTCCCTGTCCCGCCCAACTGCATGGTCTGACCATAAGCGGGCGTCTCGGCGAATTCAATAGGGGATTTGGAACTTTTTCGCCTTATCACCGAGTGACAAAAGGACGGTCCACAGAATTCACTCGAAGTGAGTTCTGGATCTAGCGTTTTTATCACCCAGTGATGATTTCGGGGACACCTGAGGCTGAGGGGTCCGGTGGGGAGGGGCTTCCTGAGCCGGTCGTCCGGGCAACGATGTCGACGCCCCACCGGCGGCCAGTTCGCCCGGCTCTCACCGAGCTGGACGGCCGAGACCAGGGAGCGCGCGTTCTCGCTGGCCAACGGCTCGGAGGGCTCTACCGCAGTGCTCGCCCCCGAGATCCACATCCGCCTGGACGGGCGGGGCCGGCAGGCGGTAGCGCCCTTCCGCGGGCGCCGCGCGCGGTCCCAGCCGTGCCCCGCGGCGGCTTGGGTGCGCTTCACCCCGCCCGCCTGCGCGTTCTCGGCACCGGAGGCGTTCTGCGTGATGACGTCATCGACCAAGACGTCCGCCTACGGTCACGGCCCCAAGCGCAGCCGTGTCGCGACTCCGGGTCAGCTCTCCGTGGAGAGTGACCATTCGCGCACAGGCGGTACGTGTAATTCTGGCCTTTTTCTTCATCAGTTACCAAACGCCGTCGGACCCTGACCATGAGCAGTTTTCATCTACCGAAACCCTTCCGGTCGGTCGATGAATTTCCACACGCCACCTGCCGATTCACTTTGGCTGCGCGGTCGGCGTACGTGGTGATCACGGGGTGCCTTTCGGCTCGGGAGGTTGGTCAGGAGGTGGGAAGTGGCGGGCTGATCTTGTACGAGGCGCTGAACTTGAAGACGTCGCCGACGTTGAACAGCGTGGGATTGCAGCTCGCGTCAGTTGTCTGGACCGACAGGTTGGTGGTGCTGCCGCTGCTCCCGAGAGTCAGCGTCGCGGTGCCGCTGGTGTACCTCGCGCTGAGGCTGGCGCCGGCACCGCCGGGGCCCGCGAGGGTGGCGTGGCAGTTGTCGCTGCCGACGATCTTCACCTTCACTCCGGTCAGCGTGCCGAGGAACACGCCGGAGGCACTGGCCCCAGGGGTGAACGACCAGGGAAGGTTGGAGGCGGTGACCTGCACCATGAGGCCTAGCGAACCGGAACACCAGCCTCCTGGATTGCTCTTGCTGGAGAAGGTCAACGAGTTGATCGAAAAGGTGGGAGGCGGCGGGACCGGTCCGTCCTGTGCCGTTCCCGTTCCCGTCGAGGTGTCGCAGACGATCGCCGCACCGGTCGAGATGTCGGTGAAGACGACGTTGCCGGAGTTGGTGAGCGTGATCGCGTGGGATGTGGCCAGGCGTGGCCCGGTCGCGTGGGCGGGGGCGGTGGTGAGGGCGAGGACCGAGGTGGCCGCGGCGGCGGCGAGGGTGGCCTTGCGTACCGACTGCTTCATGACGAACTCCCTTCGACCGGGCTGTCACGGCGAGCGGATGCTCACCGCTATGGGCTGAGGCTTCTCGTTCAGCCTCCGAAGATGTCGATGGCGCTGCGTTCGGTCAGGGGACGGTGATGACCACGGGAGGGCTGACCTTGTAAGTGCCAGTCAGCTTGAAGGTGTCGCCGACGGTGATCAGCCAGGGATCACAGTTGGTGTTCGCTGTGGCGACGGTCAGATCGCTGGTGGGGCTGAGGGCCAGGAAGTTGGTGCCGTTGGTGTAGTAGCTGTTGATGCTGCCGCCGGCACCACCCGGACCCGTGACCGTCGCGTAGCAACCATCGACGTAGCTGTAGAGGGACAGCTTCACGCCGGTCAGCGTTCCGCGCGTCTGCCCGAAGCTGGTCGGCCCCGTCGTGTTGAAGGACCAGGGCAGTCCGACCGCGGTGACCTGCATCGGCAAGGAGGGCGAAGTGCAGTCGTCACCCCAGGCGCCCTGGTTGAACTGCAGCGTGCTGATCTTGATCACGGGGTTCGGCGGAGGAGTCGTTCCGACCTGTGCGGTCCCCGTCCCCTTCGAGGAGGTGCAAGAGATCGTCCAGCCGGTCACGGTGTCCATCACGGTGAAGGCGTTGTAGTTCGTGAGGGTGATGGCCTGGGTGGTGGCGAGGGTTGGCCCGGTGGCGTGGGCGGGGGCGGTGGTGAGGGCGAGGACCGAGCTGGCTGCGGCCGCGCCGAGCACGGCCTTGCGTACCGACTGCTTCATGACGAACTCCCTTCGACCGGGCGGTCACGGCGAACGGGTACTCGCCGCTGTGTGCTGAGGCTTCTCGTCCAGCCTCCGAAAGTGTCGATGGCGCTGCGTTCAGTCAGGGGACGGTGACGACGACAGGAGGGCTGATCGAGTATGCGAAGTTGAAGCTGAAGGCATCGCCCACGTTGATCATCACGGGATCGCAGTCGGCGTTCACCGATTGGACGGTCAGGTTGCTGGTACTGCCGGGGCCACCGACTCGCAGAGAGTGACTGGCGTTGTTGTAGCTGCCGCTGAGGGTTCCTCCGATGCCGCCGGGGCCGGCGAGAGTCGCGCGGCAACCGTCGCCGGCAATGGACGCCTTGACCCCGGTCAGTGCGCCGGGCGTCACTCCAGAGACGGTGGAGCCCGTCACGTTGAAAGCCCACGGCGTAGTGGTGTCTGCAGTGATCCGGATCATCATGTAGCCGCCGCTGCACAAGCCACCCCAGGGGCTATTGCTCGGGGTTACGAGCACCAGCGAATTGATCCGAAAGACGGGGTTCGTCGGAGGGTTACCGACGTCCGCGGTCCCTGTTCCGTCCGCCTTGGTGCAATACCAGGCGAAACCGGTCGTATTGTCCTTTAGATTGCTGTTGCCGACGTTCGTGAGGGTGATGGCCTGGGTGGTGGCGAGGGTTTGCCCGGTCGCGTGAGCGGGGGCGGTGGTGAGGGCGAGGACCGAGCTGGCTGCGGCCGCGCCGAGCACGG
>NZ_JBFAOF010000032.1:0-21919 GCF_040675125.1 Spirillospora sp. NPDC049652
CCGAGCCGCCGTCGAACGGCGTCACTCCCAGTCCCGGGCCGGTGTCGAACGGCGTCACCGCGAGACCTCGGCCGCGGCCGGACGGCGACATCGGGAGACCTGGGTCGGGGCCGGGCGCTGTCACCGCGAGACCCGGGTCGCCGGCCAGGACGGCCTGGTGGAGTCTGCGCAGCTCCACCCCCGGATCGAGGCCCAGGTCGTTCGCCAGGACGCCACGGCACTGCTCATAGGAGGTCAGCGCGTCCGCGACCCGTCCGGCGCGGTGGAGAGCGAGGATCAGCTGAGCCCAGAGCCGTTCTTGATAGGGGTGCTCGGCCACCAGGATCCGAAGCCCGGCGACCAGTTCTGGGCTCCCGCCTAACCGGAGCTCGGCGTCGGCCCATTCGAGCGCCGCCGCCAGCCGCCGCTCCTCCAGAAAGTGCCCGTCGCCGCTCAGCCCGGGAGCCGCGTCGGAGATCGACCGGCCTCGCCACGTCCACAACGCGGCCCGGAACCCTTCGGCCGCCTCCTGGAACCGTCCCCCGGCCAGGTGGGTTCGGGCGGTCTCGGTCGCGGTCTCCATCCCGGTCAGGTCGATCTGATCCGGTTCCACCCGTAGCGCGTAGCCTTGCGCGTGCCGCTCGACGGAGCCCTGCCCGAGCAGCGCTCGAAGCTGCGACACCTGCTTGTGGAGCTGCTGGGCGGCGGTCGTCGGAGGTTCCTCGCCCCAGAGCCAGGCGATGATCCGGTCGGCCGAGACCGGCTTGCCCGCGCGCAGCGCGAGTCCGGCCAGGAGCGTCCGCTGTTTGACCCCGCCGAGCTGCAGCCGTTCCGCGCCCAGCCACGCTTCGATCGGTCCAAGAAGGAGAATCCGGGTCCGCTCCCTCTCGCCCATCCGCCCACTCCCGTCTCCACCGCGGCGACCCACCCTCCGTCAAGATCGCTCTGGCCTTCGACGCCGTCAAGGCAACGGCGGGTGAAGGAGGCCGGGGAGCGCGGTCCTTGGAGATCACGCACAAATCAGGCGCTGGATTTGGTCAACCGCTGAGGTGTGACGGCGTCCGGAAGCCCCGGCTTTCGCCCGGGGAGTCGAGCTTCGGGAGATGGTCCTCGCCGTTAGTTGGCGAAGCCGCCCATGGGCTGGATGATCTCCAGGTTCGTGCCGTCCGGGTCGTTGAAGTAGGCGACCTTGGTGCCGAGGGCCTCCTCCGGGGTGACCTCGCCGGCGAGGAAGGTGTAGTCGTCGCCGAGGAAGTCGTAACCGGCGTCCTTCATGCGGCGGTACACCGCGTCGAAGTCGTCGACCTGGAAGCACAGGTGCATGGAGCCCGGCCGGTTCGCGACCCCGTTCGTCCGCTGCCCGACGGGCTCCTGGAACTGGATGAGGTCGATGCCGATGTTGTCCAGGTTGAACGTCGCGTACCGCAGTTTCGCCGTGGGCAGCCCCTGGGACCGGCCGAACGGGTCGCTGTGCATGGTCTCGTCCGCGACGACCGGTTCGTTTCCGGTGAGTGCCTTGTAGAACGCGATCGACGCGTCCAGGTCTGAGACCGATATGCCGACGTGAGCGGCTCGGGTGAGGCCGATCGAAGTGCTGGAGACAGCCATGCCCATGCCTTTCTTTGACTCAGTGCCTACCCGGCGATGGTGCGGGCGGGGCCCATAAGAACCTTCTGTTTCGAATGTCTCGTCTGACGGGCCATGCCCGTCCCAAGTGCCGCCATGCGCGCGTCCGGCAATCGAGCGTCGGTTTTTACGCGCGAATACGACGGTCGGCGGGCCGTGACGCGAGCGAGCCGCAGGTCAGGCGCGCGCCTCCGCCTCGTCCGCGGGTCGCCGACCTACCGTGAGGCACATGCAGAGCCATGAGCCGGACGGGCCTTCCGAGGCGGGAACCGCACTGCGCCGCGCGGTGTCTCCGCTGGAGCTGTTCTTCGACCTGGCCTTCGTCTTCGCGCTCATCCAGCTCTCCGCGCACCTGCACAGCGACGTGTCCTGGCGCGGCGCGGCCGAGACCGGGGTGATGCTCGTCGCGATCCTCGGCACCTGGGCCTTCACCAGCTTCGACGCCACCTTCCTGGACGTCCGCCGGGCCCGGACGCAGGCGCTGCTGCTGGCGGTCATGGGCCTCGGCCTGTTCATGAACGCCCAGATCCCGCACGCCTTCGGAACCCGCCCGTGGGCGTTCGTGACACCGCTGGCCGCGATCCTGCTGCTGACCGGCGTCACCGCCGCGATGGCGGCTCCGACGCCCGTTCTGCGGGACCACTACCGCCGGGTGCTGGCGTGGGCGGCGGTCTCGGTGCCCCTCTGGCTGGTCGGGGCCGCGACGGGGCAGGGGCCGCGGCTGGCGTGGTGGGGCGCGGCGGCCGCGGTCGACCTCGTCGGGACGTGGTGGGCGCACCCGCTCCCGGGCAGGGTCCTGTCCTCCCGCAACTTCGTGTTCGACGCCGAACACATGGTGGAACGGGTGCGGCTGTTCCTCATCCTGCAACTCGGTGAAACAGTGCTGACCATAGGCGTGTCGATCTCCGACGCCCCGGTGGATCCGCCGTCCGTGGCCGCGGCCCTCGGCGTCTTCATCGTCCTGGTCTGCCTGTGGGCGACCTACTTCGGCGGCGGCGAGGAGGTCGTGACCCGGCAGGTCGCCACGACGGTCGACCCGTTGCTGTCGGTCCGCCGAGCGGTGAACGGCAAGTACGGCACGCTCGCGGGCCTGGTGATCCTGGCCGTCGGCTCCGAACTGCTGATCAGCCACCCCACCGGCTCCGGCGGCACCCGTCTCGGCCTGCTCCTGTTCGGCGGCCCGATCCTGTACCTCCTCACGCAGGCGTGGTGGTACTACGTCACCACGAGACGCGCGTGGGCCGCACGGCTGATCGCGTGCGCGGCGTGCGCGGTCACCGGGATAGCGGCGCGGTGGCTCCCGCCGCTGGTCTCGGTGCTGATCCTGGACGTCATCCTCATCGTCCTTGCCGTCGTGCTCCTGCGCGTGCACCGGCAGGTGATCCAGGCACTGGTCACGCCAACCGGAACCTGAGACAGGCGACCGCGCGCGGACGGCCGATTCAGCACAGGCGACCGCGCGCGGACGGCCGATTCAGTACAGGTGACCGCGCGCGGATGGCCGATTCAGCGGACTTCGCGGACGGTTCTCCGGGACCGGGACCGGGACACCGCAGCGGTCGCCAGGCCGGCCGCCGTGACCGCGCTGTTGATCGCGATCTCGCCGCGCATCCCCGGAGCCGCCACCATGTCGCCGACCAGGTAGACGCCTTCGCCCCGGTCGATGGCCGGACGGTCCCGCCAGGTCTGGCCGGGCAGGTCGAGCGCACCGGTGCGGCCCTTGGCGATCCCGGTCCGCTCGAAGGTCACCCGCTCGGACCATCCGGGCAGCACCTGGTCGGCGAACGCGCGGAGCCGCGAATGGGCGTCCGGACGCCGCTCGTCAGGCCGGACGGGCATCTGGAGCTGGTACAGGGACTCGCCGCGCGGCGCGATCGAGTCGTCCTGCATGGTGTAGCTCTCGTGGAAGGCGCCCTCGTCCAGGTCGAAGACGAGTGTCCGGTCCCGGTGGTCCGACCGGACGGCGATATCGAGCAGGGCACAGTGCCCGCTCGTCCAGGAAAGGCTGTCGTCACCCAAGAGTTGGGCCGCCGAGGACAGCTGGGTCGCGACGATCACCGGGCCGTCCTGAGGCAGGGCGGTCACACGCGACCCGGTCTCGATCCGCACGCCGAGTTCGGCGGCCCGCCGGGCCATGCGGTCCAGGACGGTCTGCCACCCGCCCTTCACCCAGCGGACGGCCGGTATCCGCGGCCCGTAGACGCGCTGGAAGAGCGTCCAGACGAACGCGGCGGACAGCCGTCCGGTGTCGGCGTCGTACGTGACCACGCTGATCATGCTGGCCAGCCGCCGCGCCGTCCGCTCGTCCCAGCGGTCCGCCGCCCAGCTGTGGAAGTCCTCGTCCACCGGAGCCTTCAGCCACCCGCATGCCTGGGCGCGCAGCACCTTGACGGGCGGAGCCGGACGCAACCGTCCGTCCACGCGGAACCGGACGCGCGAGAAGCCCAGCCGCGACGGCCAGCCAAGCCCCTTCACCAGTCCGCGTTTCGCCAGCCACCGGTAGTGCGGGCCGTCGGCGTAGAAGACGTGCGCGCCGTCGTGCGCCACGTGGGGCGCCGGAGACGTCGCGCGCCCGCGTCCGCCCAGCTTGCCGTGCGCCTCGTGGAGGACGACGGACGCGCCCTCCTCCGCGCAGGCGATGGCCGCCGTCAGCCCGCCCAGTCCGCCGCCGACGATGGTGATGGTGGTGCCTTTGGTCGTCATGTCAGCAAGGACGCGGCACCCCGCCGTCCTGTGACACGACCCCGTGGAACTTCTCCGGATTGACGATCAGGTAGCACGCGCCGACCTTCCCGTCGGTGACCTGGATCTGGAAGTGCACGAACGGCCTGCCGTCCGCCACGGCCTGAATGGCCGGGCCGCCGTTCGCGACGACGAGCCGGTACTCGATGCGCGCCTCCGGCCCCACCTCGACCGAACGCAGGAACGACGTCGAGAACCGCATGATCTTGAGGACGAACGGCGCCACCCGCTCCGGCCCGACCAGCACCCGCCGGGGCGCGACGGCATTGCCGCCGCTGTCCGCGATGAGCCGGACGTCCGGCGCGAGCAACTCCATCAGCCCCTCGACGCCCCCGTTCAGGCAGGCCCCGATGAACCGGTCGGTGACCTGCCGCCACACCGCCGGATCCACCTCGAACCGAGGCCGCCGCTCCCGCACATGCGCACGGGCCCTCGCCGCGAGCTGCCGGACGGCCGGCTCGCTCTTCTCCAAGGCCGCGCCGATCTCGGCATACGAGAACGAGAACACGTCCCGGAGCACGAAGACCGCCCGTTCGAGCGGCGACAAGGTTTCCAGCACCACCAGCAGCGCCAGCGACACCGACTCCGCCCGGACAACGCCGTCGGCCACATCCTCCGCGATCAGCAACGGCTCAGGGAGCCACTCCCCGACATACGACTCCCGCCGCGCCTGGACGCGCCGCAACCGGTCAATGGCCAGCCGCGTCGTCACGGTCACCAGGAACGCCTCGGGATCGGCGACGTCCCCGCCACCGTCCTTCGACCACCGCAACCAGGCCTCTTGCACAACGTCCTCGGCGTCCACCACCCGCCCCAGCACCCGGTAGGCGACCCCGAACAGCAACTCCCGATGCGCCGCGAAAACGGCCCCGGCCTCGTCCACTCACCCACCCTTCCACCCGCCCCAGCCCCCGCACTCCACCAACCAACCCCCGCAACATCAACCCCCAGCCCCGCACCGCGCCCCCGGCTCCAGAACCCTCCCCACCCCAACCCGTTGCTTCCGCCCCACACCCCCGCTGGCCGCCGCGGTGCGGGCGAGGCATACCGCAGCGTGACTCAGGCACGCGATAGCGAAACGCGGCAGGCGGAAGCGCAGGGCACGCGCGGCGCATCACCGGTCAAAGCGCGGCAGGCAAGGAGCGGTGCAGGGGAGCGCGACCGGTGGAAGCAGTCGGAGGTACGGGCTGGTGCTGTAGCAAGGTCAGGGCGCGACGCTTGGGGGGGCGACACTTGGGGTGGTGACGCTTGGGGGCGACGGGCACGTTCGCTACACCGGCTGGACTTCCGAGGTGCAGAACATGCAGCGGGTCGCCCTGAGCGGGATGTCGCTCAGGCAGTACGGGCAGGGGCGCTCCGACGCCTCTTCTTTGCGGGTCAGGCGATGCAGCACCTTCGCCATCGGCATGACGATGAGGAAGTAGACCACCAGGGCGATGATCAGGAAGGAGATCGCCGCCGTGAGGAACTTCCCGTACGGGAACAGCGTGCCGTTGATCTTGAAGCCGAGGCTGTTGAAGTTCGGTTGGCCGCCGACCAGCGCCAGCAGAGGGCCGATGAACGAGTCCACGAAAGCATTGACCAGGGCGCTGAACGCGGCGCCGATGACGACCGCCACGGCGAGGTCGACCACGTTGCCCCGGAACAAGAACTTCTTGAACCCTCCCACGAACGTTCTCCTCTCCTTGCGCAGAGTCATCGCACGCTAACACGCGGATGCGGTCAGTCCTTCACGAGCGTCACCAGCAGAGGCCCGCCCGCACCCGCCAACGCGGCGGCTTGCGCGCGACTGGTCGCCAGCACGACCAGAGCCCCAGGTGACGCGTTTCCAAGCCCACTCTCTTCCCGAGGTACGGCGAGGACAATCGCCGAGGCGACCACAACCCGAGACCACCCGGCGAGATCAGCGCTCTGGGTCAGCCCCGTGAGAGAGCGCTGAGCTGCAGCTTGGGCGGCGATGGCAGCGGGGTCGAGCCTCAGTGCGCGGCATGGTGACATCGGTCCCACCGGAGGGGCCTTGCCTCGGGCAACAACTCGTATGGCTCTTTCTGCTTCTGCGGAGTCGATGTCTCTTGGGTGCCGGAGCGTGCGTCTGGGCGCGCCGGCCGGACTTCCAACAACCCAGTCGGCAGACCACGCTTTTGAGGGAGCTCTCGGCCCACGCCAGGTGTTGCACAGTTGGCCGGCCATGGAGCTGACCGATTCTGCGGCTCTGGAGGTGTCCGAAGTGCCGCCCTCGGCCGAGCCTGTCACTCCAATCGCGGGACTCCCCGCCGCCATCCGTGAGGCGTTGGCTGCCGTGCGCTCGGTCGGCTTCAACGGGATGCGGCGCGTGTCGGCGTCAGGCGTGGCGGTCGTGCCCGCGGAAGGCTTTCCGGCCGGTGGAGTCCTGGCCGTTCCAGGGCTGGGCGTCGGGCCTTGAGTGTCCGGTATCGGGGCGATGTCTGACGCGGCACCTGGAGGCGTTGCCGAGAGCACGTCGATCCGGTCGCCTGGACGGAGGAGGCGTGCCGCTGCGGAGTCCGCCACCCGGATGGGAGTGGCCACCGTTCCCGCCGGTTGTTCGTCCAAGAGGCCGGGCCCAAGGAGACGGGCATCGGTGGGGATCTCGCCCCTCCGGACGGCTCCCGAGAGAACACGGCCGATGGGCGGATCTCCCAGTGTGCCGTCCGGACGTGCCGCCGGCGGCAGTGCGGTGATCCGTACGTCGCCAGGCCGGAGCGTGGCTCCTGCGGCGAGATCCCGCGCCGCCACCGCGATGCGGACGGTCCGTGGCGTGGGTGGCTGGACGGCGAATATGGCGAGGCCCGTGCCGAGCGCCGCGAACAGCGCGGCTAACAGTCGTCGCCGCTGCCCGAAACCGTCATTCATGGCCCGCTCGCAGGCTCGTGTGTTCCTCCGTCCGCCTGGCCTCGAAACGGGGGCGGTGAGTTTCCGGTATGCGTGGCATCTCGATGCGCCTTTCGTGTCTGGGGCCGTGGTGAACCGGGTCGTTGCTGGTCGGCCCTGATGTAGCCATCCGTCACTCGTGGTGCCTTGGGCTGGCTCGTCCCTCGGAGACGCAGGCACGGCAGCCGAGACGGCACGCTTTGTGACTTTCTTGTTGCGGAATGGAGTCGGGGGTGGGCATGAGGTGGCCGTTGAGGTACCGCCCGTTTTCAGCGGAAGGACGGCGCTGGTGGAGGGGGCGACTGCCGGAACTTGAACGGGGGGTTGAGGTGCGTCAGTCGGACGGCGGGTGGGGCGGCGGGGTTACGGAAGGGTGATGGGGAGTTTCATTCCGTCCAGGACGGTCGGGCACGGGCAGAGGCGGTCGGTGGGGAGGACGGCGACGATGTCGGAGACCAGAGGGCGGAGGCGGCCGATGTTCTCGGTGAAGACCCGGAGGACTTCGCTCATCGTCACCCCGTCGCCCTCCTCGATGCCGGCGTCCAGATCGGTGACCAGGCAGAGCGGGGTGTAGCAGAGGGCGAGTTCGCGGGCGAGGACGGCCTCCGGATGGCCGGTCATTCCGACGAGCGTCCAGCCCTGGGCGGCGAACCACTGGGATTCGGCCCGGGTGGAGAAGCGCGGCCCCTCGATGACGACGAGCGTGCCGCCGTCCACCGGTGGCCAGCCTGCCGCGTGGGCGCTCGACAGTGCCGTGTGGCGGCCCACCGGGCAGTACGGGTCCGAGAAGGAGACGTGGACGGCCGCGGCCTCGTCGTAGAAGGTCTGCGGACGGCCCGACGTCCGGTCCACGAGCTGGTCGGGGACGACGATGGTGCCGGGGCCGTACTCGGGAGTGAGCGAGCCGACCGCGCTCGGCGCCAGGACCTGCCGGACGCCGAGCGCGCGCAGGGCCCACAGGTTCGCCAGGTAGGGGATGCGGTGCGGCGGGAACCGGTGGTCGCGGCCGTGCCGGGGGACGAACGCGACCCGGCGTCCGCCCAGCTCGCCGAGGGCGATCGGATCGCTGGGCGGGCCGTAGGGGGTGTCGATCTTGATCTCGGTGATGTCGTCGAGGAACGAGTAGAAGCCGGAGCCGCCGATGACGCCGATCTCGGCGGCCGGGGAGGTGAAGTCGGAAGTCTGAGTGGACATGTCGCCGACCCTAGCCAGCCTCCGGGAGCTCACAGAAGCCCGGCGGCGAACTGTGAATAACTCCGTCGGCGTCCCCGGTTCGGCCACGCCTGCCGTGGGCGTCACCCCTGCTCAACCAACCCGGCAGCGGAAGCGGCGGTCCAGCCGTTCCGCTGCTACCGGCCGCTCCACAGCCAGGCGGAGAACGCCGACAGCCGGGGTCTCCTCGCACAGGAGACCCCGGCTGTCGAAAAGCCGAAGAAGAACCGCTCGGCGGTCAGGCGACCTTCTCGGACGACGTCGAGCTGCTGCCGGACGACGACGAGGAGGAAGACGAAGACGACGAGTCCGAAGAGGACGACGTCGAGGAAGAGCCCTCCGACGAGCCGTTCGCCGAGGACGACTTGCCGTTGGCCGGGGTGCTGACCGTCGAGGACGAGCCGCCCCGGCTGTCGGTGCGGTAGAAGCCCGAACCCTTGAAGATGATGCCCGCGGCCGAGAAGACCTTGCGAAGCTTGCCGCCGCACGCCGGGCACTCGGTCAGCGCGTCGTCGCTGAACTTCTGCACGACCTCCAGAGGCTCGCCGCACTCGGTGCAAACGTACTGATACGTCGGCACGGTCCCTCCTTGTTGCCTCAGACCGGGGGTTCCGGACTGGCACTCACCGTAGATGACTGCTAATGGTACCGATGTAGTGAACAGGATTCGCAACCGATGTGTTCCCGGCCCGGTCTCGTGCCCGCGCGCGAGGGGCATACGCCCTGGTCAGACGCGTGCTGGACACGTTCCTCAGAAGCCGGCGTCCCGCTAAACCCCCGTTTCGCCGAACCAGCCCGCGAGCTTGCCGCGGCGGCTCACCGCCCGCAGGCGGCGCTCCGCGACCTGCCGGACCTCCGCGGTGGTCACTACCAGGAGGGTGTCTCCCGCCCGCAGGGTGGTGGTGGGCTCGGGGACGAAGCTCTCGCCGTCCCGGACGACCAGCGTGATCGAGGCCCCGCGCGGCAGCCGCAGCTCGAAGATCTCGACACCGTTCAGGTGGGAGTCGTCCGGGATCCGGACCTCCAGCAGATCGGCGTGGAGCTCCTCGAGCGGCGCGGCTTCGACGCCCAGCTCGCGTGCGCGCGAGTCGTCCTTCAGTCCGCACCAGCGGGCCACCAGAGGCAGGGTCGGCCCCTGGAGGAGGGTGAACAGGACGACGACGGTGAAGACGATCGCGAACAGGCGGCTGGCGCCGGGGACGTCCTTCACCATGGGGATCGTGGCGAGGACGATCGGGACAGCGCCGCGCAGGCCCGCCCAGGACGCGAACATCTTCTCGCCCAGGGAGAACTTGAAGCCGATCGTGGAAATCATGATCGACAGAGGCCGCGCCACCAGGAGCAGGACGAACCCGATCACCAGGGCGGGGACGATCTGGGCGGGCAGGTCCGAGGGGGACGCCAGGAGGCCGAGCATGACGAACAGGCCGATCTGGGCCAGCCAGGCGATGCCTTCGGCGAAACCACGGGTGGCGGGACGGTGCGGGAGGCGCGCGTTGCCCAGCACGAGCGCGCTCACGTAGACCGCGAGGAAGCCGCTGGAGTGCAGCAGGTTCGCCGCGCCGTAGGAGCCGACCGTCAGGGACAGCACCGCGATGGGGTAGAGGCCGGACGCGGGGAGGGCCATGCGGCGCAGCATGTACACGCCGGCCCATGCGACGGTGAATCCGATGAGGCCGCCGACGATGAGTTCGTAGACCATCACGCCGGCGAGTTCGAAGAGGTTGGGCGCGTGGTCCGCGGCCTTGGCGGCACTCAGCGTCACCACGACGATCACGACGGGCGCGTCGTTGAAGCCCGATTCCGCCTCCAGCAGGCCTGTCAGGCGTGAGGGGAGCGGCAGTCGCCGCAGCACCGAGAACACCGCCGCGGCGTCGGTGGGGGCCAGTACGGCGGCCAGGAGGAATGCCAGCCGCCAGTCCATGCCGAGCAGCCAGGCGGCGGCGACCGCGACGACGCCGATGCTGACCAGGGTGCCGATGGTGGACACCGACAGCGCGGCGGGCACCGAAGCGCGTACTTTCTGCCAGTCGGTGGTGATACCGCCCTCGGCCAGGATGAGGACCAGGGCCGCCAGGCCGAGGATTTCGGCGAGCTCCGCGTCGTCGAAGCGGAGGCCGAGGCCGGATTCGCCGATCAGCAGCCCCAGGCCCAGGTAGGCGAGGAGTGTGGGCAGTCCCGCACTGGTGGACAGCCGCACCGCGATGATCGCGCAGAGTATGAGAGTGGATCCGAGGAGTAGCCAGAGGTCGAGCTGCACATCCCACCTTTCGCCCAGGTGATCGTTAAGAGATCCTATGCAATCCGTACATCAATTGCATAACGGGCGTTCAGTAATCCCTCTGACCTGGGCGTTCGATGATCCATGCGGTGGGTGGCCGGGGTCGTGGGCGGTCGGATCCGGGCGGTCAGCGCCGGTCGATCTTGGGGGGGAGATCGTTGATCACGTTGCGCACCGGACGACCCTCCACGGCCGCCTTCACGTTGTCCTGGATGATGACCGCGCTGTTGATCTGCGCCTGAGTGGTGGCCCACGCCGCGTGCGGGGACAGCAGAACCCTCTCGTGCGCGCGCAGGGGGTGGTCGGCGGGCGGGGGCTCGACTTCGAAGACATCGACTGCCGCACCCGCGAGATGGCCCGAATCCAGTGCCGCCAGAAGGCCGTCCTCAGGGACGATGCCCGCGCGCGCGATGTTGATGACCAGGGCGTTGGACGGGAGAAGGGCGAGTTTGGCCTCGTCCAGCAGCCCCTGCGTCTCGTCCGTCAGCGGCAGGGCGACGACCAGGATGTCGGAGTGCGCGAGCAGGTCGTCCAGCTCACGGTAGGTGGCGGGCGCCTGCGGACGGGGACGGCGCGTCCAGTAGGACACCGGGCAGCCGAGCGCTGAGAACAACCGGGCCGTCTCCGAGCCGATCGCTCCGTAGCCGACGATCCCGACGCGCTGCGTGTGGAGTTCGCGCCCCCCGCGCACGAGCATCTCCATCTGGGGCCAGCCGCCGGCCCGGACGGCACGGTCCGCCCATGTGAGTCCGCGGCAGAGCGAGAACGCGGCTCCTACCGCCCACTCGGCCACCGCACGCGCGTTGACCCCGGCGGTGTTGGCCACGGGGACGCCTGCCTGGGTGAGCGCCTCGACATCGACGTTGTCGGAGCCGACCTGGGGCAGCTGCACGAAAGCGAGCCGGGGTGCGGCCGCCACGGCTTCGGCGTCCAGGGCCAGGTCACCGGAGAAGTCGGAGACGACGACCTCCGCCTCGGCGAGAGAGGCGATCAGTCCCGCGCGGTCGCGCGTAGACGGGAACGAGACCTGGACCGCGTCCCCCAAAGGCGCGAACAACCCCCGCACGATGTCCTCGCCCAGCGGCGCCAGCGCCAGCACGTTCCACGGTGTCGTCATCCCGTCCTCGCCGTCCCTTCTCCCACCGATGACCGGTCGCGTGCGCACGAGGATCCGTCGCCGCGAGTGCGTTGCCAGAGGCTCCTGGCTCAGCGCCGGATGCCGCATTTGGACGGGCCGAATCCGGTCAGGGGGCCGTCCTACCGCAGCCGCTTCGCCGCAACCCTCCCGCTGATGCCGTCCTGACGCAGTCGCCCTGCCGGTGCCGAACTGACGCCCGCCTCGTGCGCGCGCACGTCGGCATCGTCCGGACGACAGCCGCACGGCAGGACCCACCCCAAGCGATCCACACGCCGGGGGCGGAAAGCGGAACAGACCGAAGCAGTCGACAGATCTCAGTGTGCGGGGCCACCCTAATTGGCGCCTCGCAGCAGGTGAAGCCCCGACTCTGGCGTCACCGCCGCGCGGACGCGCTGGTCGTGCGGCTCACAGGGCAGGGTGTCCACCAACTCGCCTTCGAAGAGCAACGCGACTGTCAGCACCGCGGGGCTCACCCGCGCGAGGGCCCGGTCATAGGAACCGCCCCCGCGCCCCAGTCGCACGCCCGTCCGGTCCACGGCGAGCGCGGGCACGAGGACGACGTCGGCGCTGGCGATCGCCTCCACGCCACGCGCGGGCTCACTGGGCTCCAGCAAGCCGAACTTGCCGGGGACGAGCGAATCCGGACCCTCGTAAGAGGCCCAGTCGAGTTCCCCATCGGAGAGCAAACGGGGGACGAGCACGTAGGTGCCGCGCTTCCACAGAGCGAAGAGGAGGCCGCGCGTCTCAGGCTCGGTGGCCAGCGAGACGTAGGCGGCCACCGTCCCGGCCATCTCCACCTCCGGGACGGAGAGCAAGGTGTCCCGTAGGGAACGTCCCGCCGCCGAACGGACGTCAGCGGACAGTTCCGCACGGTTGGCCAGGAGTTCAGCCCGCAGTGCGGGTTTCGAGCGGATGTCGTGCACGCTGTGGTCCTTCACGATGACTAGGGTCTCTACATGGCCGACTTCGCACCTGTACGCAAGGCCGTCGTTCCGGCGGCAGGGCTCGGGACCCGATTCTTGCCCGCCACCAAGGCGACCCCCAAGGAAATGCTGCCCATCGTCGACAAACCTGCGATCCAGTACGTCGTCGAGGAAGCGGTGGACGCGGGACTCTCCGATGTGCTGATGGTCACAGGACGCAACAAGCGTTCCATCGAGGACCACTTCGACCGCGCGTACGAGCTCGAGGAGGCGCTGCACGCCAAGGGCGACGACGAGCGCCTCGCCTCCGTCCAGGAGTCCGCCGACCTGGCGATCATGCACTACGTCCGGCAGGGCGAGCCGCGCGGCCTCGGCCACGCGGTGTACTGCGCGCGCCAGCACGTCGGGCACGAGCCGTTCGCCGTGCTGCTCGGCGACGACATGATCGACGCCCGCGACCCGCTGCTCAAGCGCATGATCGAGGTCCGCAACCGGTTCGGCGGCAGCGTCGTGGCGCTGATGGAGGTCGAGCCCGACCAGGTGTCCGCCTACGGCTGCGCGGCGATCGAGGCGACGGGCGAGGACGACGTCGTCCGGATCACCGACCTGGTCGAGAAGCCCGCGCGCGACGAGGCGCCGAGCAACTGGATCATCATCGGGCGCTACGTCTGCGACCCGGCGGTCTTCGACGTGCTGGAGAAGACCCCGCCCGGGCGCGGGGGCGAGATCCAGCTCACCGACGCGCTGCGCACCCTCGCCGACACGCCCGCCGACCAGGGCGGAGTCGTGTACGGGGTGAAGTTCCGCGGCCGTCGTTACGACACCGGCAACAAGCTCGAGTACCTGCGGACGGTCGTGCAGTTCGCCTCGGAGCGGGAAGACCTGTCCGCCGAGTTCATGGCCTGGCTGCGCGACTTCGTGCGCGCGCAGGACGACGCGGACGCCGCGAAGAACGCGTAACGCGTCGCCGAAGCCGAAGCCGAAGCCGAGGCCGAAGCCGGAGTGGAGGCGCTGAGCCGAAGCCCGAGCCGACGCTGAAGCACGGACCACGCGTGACGAGCCGCCGGAAGGACGGACGATGAGGACGGTCGAAGAGCACCTGGCGGAGATTCTGGCCGCCGTGCCGGTGCTGTCGCCGCTGGAACTGGCGCTGCTGGAGGCGCGCGGTGGTGTGCTCGCGGAGGACGTCACCGCTCCGGTGCCGCTGCCGCCGTTCGACAACTCGGCCATGGACGGCTACGCCGTCGTCGCGTCCGACATCGCGGGCGCGCACGAGGAGACGCCCGTGACGCTGCCCGTCGTCGGGGACATCGTCGCCGGCGACGACGGCGTGGCCGCGATCCGCCCCGGGCTCACCGCGCGCATCATGACGGGCGCGCCAGTGCCCGCAGGGGCGGACGCGGTCATCCCGGTCGAATGGACCGACGGCGGGGGCACCACCGTTCGGATCGCCCGTTCGGCGCCCTCGGGGCACTACATCCGGCGAGCCGGGGAGGACGTCCTCGAAGGGCAGGTCGTGGCCCCGGCAGGGACGCGGCTGGGGGCGACCCAGCTGGGCATGGTGGCCGCCGTCGGACGGTCCCATGTCGCCGTCCGGCCTCGTCCGCGCGTGGTGGTCCTGTCCACGGGCAGTGAGCTGCGTGAGCCCGGTTCACCGCTCGCGCCGGGCCAGATCTGGGATTCCAACAGTTTCATGCTCACCGCCGCTGTCATCGAGGCGGGCGGGGTCGGCTACCGGCAGAGCACCGTGGGGGACGAGCCCGACAAGGTCCTGGAGACGATCGAGGACCAGCTCATGCGCGCGGACGCGATCGTCACCTCCGGCGGGGTCTCCATGGGCACGAGGGACGTCGTCAAGGAAGTCCTCACCGGCACCGGAACCGTCGAGTTCCACAAGGTCGCGATGCGTCCCGGGAAGCCGCAGGGGTTCGGCCTCCTCCACGGCACCCCGGTTTTCACCCTGCCCGGCAATCCGGTCAGCGCGTACGTGTCCTTCCAGGTGTTCGTCCGGCCCGCCCTACGCGCGATGCAGGGGCTGCCTCCGGAACCGCTGCCGACGGTCACGGCCGTCCTGGACCGCGATGTGAAATCGCCCGCGGGTATCCGCCACCACCTGCGCGCGCGCCTGAGCTACGGGCCGGGCGGTTACACGGTGGCGACCGCCGAAGGGCAGGGCTCGCATCAGATGAGCTCGCTGTCCTCGGCCAACGCGCTGATCGTCCTGCCCGAGGACGTCGAACTGGCGTCCGCGGGGTCCAACGTCGAGGTGATGAGGCTGCCGTCATGACCATGGGTTCGGAGTTCAGCGGGTTCACCCACCTGAACGACAAGGGCGCGGCCCGGATGGTGGACGTCTCCGCCAAGTCCGTGACCACGCGCACCGCGACGGCGACCGGGTTCGTCCAGTTGTCGCCCGCGTGCGTGTCGGCTCTGCGCGCGGGCGCGGTGCCCAAGGGCGACGCCCTGTCGGTCGCGCGGATCGCGGGCATCATGGGCGCCAAGCGCACCCCGGACCTCGTGCCCCTGTGCCATCCCATCGCCCTCCACGGCGTCGAGGTCGAGCTGGTCGTCGAGGACGAGGGCGTGGCGATCGAGGCACTCGTCCGGACGGCCGACCGCACCGGCGTCGAGATGGAGGCGCTCACCGCCGTCACGGTCGCGGCGCTGGCCCTGATCGACATGGTGAAGGCCGTCGATCCGGCCGCCGTCATCACGAACGTGCGCGTGGACGAGAAGACCGGGGGCAAGGCGGGCCGCTGGCGGCGCGACTCCGGCACCTCGCGCTGACGTCCGCGCGAAGCGGCCGTGCCCAGGCGGCGTCGAGCGCTCGGCGCATGAATGCTTGTGTAGGTGGCGTGCGCATGAGCCGGCCGATGGCGTGTGGGTGGGGAACGCGACGGCTTGAGATAGTGGGCTTGCGCTGCCTGCTTTGCGACGTTGGTCGCTTGGCGGCGACCAGGTCCGCAGAGGAGGGCATTCGATGATCCGCGCGTTGGCGGTGACCGTTTCGAACCGTGCATCAGCCGGTGTGTACGCGGACAAGTCCGGCCCGGTGCTGGTCGCGTTGCTCGCCGAGGCGGGCTGCGAGGTGGACGGTCCGCGCGTCGTCCCCGATGGCGAACCCGTCGAAAAAGCCCTGCGTGAAGCCGTGGCCGAGGGATACGACGTCGTGGTGACGACGGGAGGGACGGGGCTCACCCCGTCCGACCGCACCCCGGAGATGACCCGGCGCGTGCTGGACCGTGAGATCCCGGGTATCGCCGAGGCCGTCCGCGCCGTCAGCAGGGACACCGTCCCCACCTCGATCCTGTCGCGGGGCCTGGCCGGGACCGCCGGGCGCACCCTGATCGTCAACCTGCCCGGTTCGACCGGCGGAGTCCGGGACGGGATGGCCGTGCTGGCCCCGGTCCTCGCCCACGCCGTCGACCAGATCGCCGGCGGCGATCACCCGCGGCCTGCCTGACCTGCGCGAAAGCGGGTTATCCACAGTTCGGCCGTGAGCTTTCGGTGGGGCGGACGGCTTCCTAGGCTCGTGGACATGGACGTCAGAGAGGGTTCACGAGCCCGCCGGAACGGCGGAACATGCCGGTGTGAGCAGGATGAGCGACGCGTACTTCGACGCGGTGACCGAACTGCTGCGCACCGTCCGGGACACCGAGCGGGAACGGATCGACACGGCGGCCGAGACGACGGCGGCGGCACTAGCCGAGGGGCGTCGGCTGTTCGCGTTCGGCGGCTCGCACTCGGCCCTGCCGGTGCAGGACATCGTCTACCGCGCGGGCGGCCTGATGTTGGTCAACCCGCTGCTCGCTCCGGGGCTCGGCGGGGTCGAGACCCGGCCCGCCACCCTCGGTACGGCGCTCGAACGCCTCCCAGGGTACGCGTCGGTGCTCCTGGAGAACGGGCCGGTCCGGCAGGGCGATGTCCTGATCGTGGTCTCGGTCTCCGGCCGCAACGCACTTCCGGTCGAGCTCGCAGAGCAGGCCGCTGCGCGTGGGGTGACCGTCGTGGCGGTGACGTCCCGCGCCTACGAGACCCGCTTGGCGGAGGTGGCGCACATCGTCCTGGACAACCATGTGCCCATCGGTGACGCGATCCTCAGCGACCCGGGCGTCCCAGAGCCGTTCTGCGCCGCGTCCGGCGTCATCGTCAGCGCCCTGCTCCAGGCTTTGACCGCCGGAATCATCGAACGCCTTCTCGCCCGAGGCATCACCCCACCCGTTTTCCGTTCCGTCAACCTCCCCGGAGGTGCCGACCACAACGCGCAGCTCCTCAAGGCGAACGCCGACCGCATCTTCTACCTCTGACCCACGAATTGCTCAGCGCTGGTCACCAGAGCAGCGGCAGCAGGGTGAACGGAGCGTGGGGGGCGTGTGCGTGGCGCGTGGGGCGGGAGTGGGTGTTAAGGACTGGTTCGGGGGGCGGACGCTTGCGTGACTCGGGTTCGCCGGTGGGGTCGGGCGCTCCTCCGAAATGCGGGGTCGCGGGGGCGGAGGGTGAATTCGGGCTACGACGGATGGGGTGGGGGATGGTCGGGGCGAGGGTGAATCCGGCTCGTGGTCAGGTGCGGACGACTTCCACGCCGGCTTCGGTGAAGGCGGTGGCCGCCTCGTCGGTCAGGGTCTCGTCGGTGACGAGGATGTCGATCGTGGTGGTGTCGCAGATGCGGGCGAAGTCGCGGCGTCCGACCTTGGAACCGTCGGCGACGACCACGACGCGGTCGGCCCGGTCGGCGAGGAGGCGGTTGACGGCGGCCTCGTCCTCGTTCGGGCACGTCGCGCCGTGCTGGGGGGTGATGCCGGTGACGCCGAGGACGGCGACGTCGAGGGTGACGTGGTCGAAGATGCCCGCGGCCAGCGGACCGGTCAGCTCGTACGACTGGGGCCGCGGCACGCCGCCGGTGAGGACGATCTTCACGTGTGGGCGGACGGCCAGCTCGCTCGCGATGTTGAGGGCGTTCGTCACGATCGTGAGCGCGGGCCGGCCGCCGCCCGGGTCCGGCCGGGTGGCGAGGACGCGGGCGACCTCGGTGGTGGTCGTGCCGCCGTTCAGGCCGATGATCGCCCCGGGTGGGACGAGCCCCGCGGTCGCGGCGGCGATGCGCTGCTTCTCGGACGCGTGCCGGGCGGTCTTGTAACGCAGCGGGAGGTCGTAGCTGACGCTGTTGGCGACCGCGCCGCCGCGGGTCCGGGTGAGCATCTGCTGCTGGGCGAGCTCGTCGAAGTCCCGGCGGATGGTCGCGGCCGACACCGCCATGCGCCCAGCGGCCTCCTCGACGCTCAGCTGCCCGGCGTCGGCGAGCAGTTCCAGCAGCGCGTTCAAGCGTTCGTGGCGGGTCACGCAGGGGAGTCTAGCTGTGCGCGCCCTTGTTTCTTTGTGTCTGTTTGAGATAAGAAACGAGCATTAATGAGCAACGAGGGGGAAGGTCGCCATGACGGGGAACCACACCGCGAGCGAGATCGACACCCAGCCGGACCTGTGGCGGCGCGCCGTCCAGGACGGGACGGGCGACGCCGCCGCCGCGCTGCCGCGTCCGGGAGAACGGGTCGCCGTGGTCGGCTGCGGCACCTCCTGGTTCATCGGCCAGGCGTACGCCGCGCTCCGTGAGGCCGCCGGACACGGCGAGACGGACGCCTTCGCCGCGTCGGAGTTCCCGCTCGGGCGGCGTTACGACCGGGTGCTGGCCCTCACCCGCTCCGGGACCACGACCGAGGTCCTGGAAGTCCTCGACCGCACCGACCTGCCCACCGTCGCGATCACCGCCGATCCGACCACTCCGGTGATGACGGCGGCGGACGAGGTGATCGTGCTCGACTACGCGGACGAGCGGTCGGTCGTCCAGACCCGGTTCGCGACCACCCAACTCGTGCTCCTGCGGGCGCATCTGGGGGAGAACCTGGACGGCGTCGTCGCGGATGCGGAGTTGGCTCTCGCCGAACCGCTTCCCGACGCGGTGCTGGAGGCCGAGCAGTTCACCTTCCTCGGACGCGGTTGGACGGTCGGCCTGGCGCACGAGGCGGCGCTGAAGATGCGTGAGGCCGCGACGGCGTGGACGGAGTCCTACCCGGCCATGGAGTACCGGCACGGTCCCATCGCGATCACCGGCCCGGGACGCGTGGCCTGGATGCTCGGCGATCCGCCGCCCGGCCTCGCCGACCAGGTCGCCGGGGTGGGAGGCACGATGGTCGTCAGTCCGCTGGACCCGCTCGCCGAACTGGTGCGCGTCCAGCGCCTGGCGCTCCACCTCGCCCTCCAGTCCGGCCAGGACCCGGACACTCCTCGTAACCTCACCCGCTCAGTGATCCTCGGCTGATGTCCCCCGTCCGGACGCGCGGCCCTGAGGGGACGGGGCCTGAGCAACCCTTCCCGCCTCCGTCCCCCGCCTCCATGGGTCACCAGCGGCCAGGCCGCGAGAGAGCCTTCTTCTCTCCGCTTCCGCGCTCATCCCCTTCCCTGCTCCTCAGCCCGCCCGCCTCCCTGCCCGCGCGTTCGCGCGTCTTCCTGTCGGTGCGCCCGTTCGGCTCTCCGTCCGCGCGTTCGGTCGCCTTCTGGTCCACGCGTTCCGGTGCGGCGGTTGGCTCGGTTGTCGGTGGGGGTGCGGGGGCTCTGGTTGGTCGTTTGGCTGGGCTCTTGAGGGGTGCTGCTTCGTCAGGGACGGGTCTGGGGCTCGGGTTGGAGGGCGTGCCGTGTTGACGTTGACCAATGGGCGATTCGTGTTCCCAGGTGGGGCCACGCATGGCTGGCTTCGTGTCCAGGAAGGGCGCATTGTCGCCCTTGGTTCCGGGGCCCCTCCGGAGCTGGCGGCGGACGCGGGCACTGGTGCGGTGCCGGGCGCGCGGGAGGTTGTCGAGAACCTACGAGGGCGATATGTGGTGCCCGGGTTCGTTGACATGCATGTCCATGGTGGGGCGGGGGCGTCGTATCAGTCCGGGCGGGCGGACGAGGCTCGGCGGGTTGTCGACTACCACCTCGGATGCGGGACGACCACGACGGTCGCGAGTCTGGTGACGGACTCGCCGGACGCGTTGGCGGACGGGGTCGCGGGGTTGGCCGAAATCGCGGATGAGGGGCTGGTCGCCGGGATCCATCTGGAAGGGCCCTACCTCGCGGCCGGCCGGTGCGGTGCGCACGATCCGGCGTTGTTGCGCGAGCCCGATCGGCGCGAGTTCGCGAGGCTGGTCGAAGCGGGGCGTGGGCATGTCCGGATGCTCACGCTCGCGCCGGAGTTGCCAGGGGCGACGGAGTTGGTTCAGGACGCCGTCCGCGCAGGCGTGATCGCGGCTGTGGGGCACACGGACGCGACTGGGGCGTGTGTTCGGGAGGCGATCGACGCGGGCGCGCGCGTCGCCACGCACCTGTTCAACGGGATGCGGCCGCTGCACCACCGGGAGGGCGGACCCGTCGGGGCGGCACTCGGTGATCCGCGCGTCACCGTGGAACTGATCAATGACGGTGTGCACGTCGAGCCCGAGGTCGTCCGGCTGGTGTTCGCCGCCGCGCCCGGCCGGGTCGCCCTGATCACGGACGCGATGGGCGCGGCCGGGATGGGGGACGGCAGCTACCGCCTCGGCGTCATGACGGTCACCGTCTCCGGCGGACGCGCGACCCTCGAGGACGGGACGTCCATCGCGGGAAGCACGATCACCATGGCGGACGCCTTCCGCCGGACGGTCGAGGTCGTGGGCATCCCTCTGGAGGCCACGTCGCACGCCGCGTCCCTGGCTCCGGCCCGAGCGCTCGGGCTCGACCGCGAGATCGGGTCACTGGAGCCCGGAAAGCGCGCTGACCTGGTGGTTCTCGGTGAGGGATGGTCCGTCGTCCGGGTCATGAAGGACGGACGATGGCGATGATCCTCACCGTCACACCGAACGCGGCGCTGGACGTCACGTACGAGGTGGACTCCTTGGAGCGGGGTGCCTCGCACCGGGTCCGGGCCGTCCGGGAACGGGCCGGAGGCAAGGGCGTCAACGTGGCGCGTATCGCCCATGCCCTCGGCTGCGAGGTGACCGCGACCGGGCTGCTCGGCGGTGCGGTCGGCGAGCTGGTCAGGGACGATCTGGACCGGTCCGGGCTCGCTCATGACTTCGTCTCCGTGTCCGGGACGTCCCGCCGAACCCTCACTGTCGTGGAGTCCGGAAGCGGCGAGGCGACCGTCCTGAACGAGGCCGGGCCGCACGTCCGTCCGGAGGAGTGGTCGGCCTTCCTCGATCACTTCGGCGGGGTCGCCGCGTCCGCGTCGGTCGTCGTCCTCTCCGGAAGCCTGCCGCCCGGAGTTCCGGCGGACGCCTACGCCGAGCTGGCGCGGCGAGCTCCCGGGCAGGTCGTCCTCGACGCGGACGGCATGACCCTGGCGAAGGGCGTCCACGGTCGGCCCGACGTGGTCAAGCCGAACGCGGAGGAGTTGGTGCGCGCCACTGTCGCCGCCTCCGCCGCAGATGTGGCGGGGGAGGGGGAGCGGGACACGGCCGGGCGGCCCATGCTCGCCGAGGTCGTCGGACGGGCCGAGGCGTTGCGGGCCGCCGGTGCCGGAAACGTGCTGGTCTCGCTCGGTGCGGACGGCATGCTCGCGGTCACCGCTGACGGAGTGCACTGGGCCGCCCCGCCCGAAGCCGTCGTCGGAAATCCCACGGGGGCCGGAGACGCGGCCGTCGCCGCCATCGCTCGTGCCCTGCTTCTCGGCCTTCCCTGGGACGAGGCGCTGCGAGACGCCGTCGCGTTGTCGGCGGCGGCCGTCGCCGCGCCCCTCGCAGGGGACTTCGACCCCGATCTTTACGTCCGTCTTCTCCCCGAAATCGTGATCGAAGGACTCTCATGCCCCTCGTAGGAGCCGGTGACATCGTCGGCGGAGCCGCGTCCGCGCGGCGCGGCGCCGGCGCGTTCAACGTCGTTCACCTGGAGCACGCCACCGCGATCGTGCGCGGCGCGGAGGCCGCGAGCGCGCCCGTGATCCTCCAGATCAGTGAGAACTGCGTGCGCTATCACGGAGCCCTGGAGCCGATCCTGGCCGGGTCACTGGCGGTCGCGCGCGGGGCCGCCGTGCCCGAGGATGTCGCCCTGCCCCATGAACGGGCCGAGCACCTCGTAGAGGTGCAGGTCCGAGCCGCAGATGGTGGTCGTGGTGACCCGCAC
>NZ_JBFAOF010000033.1:0-21818 GCF_040675125.1 Spirillospora sp. NPDC049652
GAACGCTCGGTCGGACTCGACGTGCACCGGATGGCCACTCGGCGGCGCCGCGACCGTGAGCTGCTGACCGTCCGGCTGGAGGAGTGCCTCGAAGACCTCCGCCGCGCGCTGACCACCGAGACCGGTACTGCTGTGACGGGCCGCGCGCTGCGTTTCGCCGTCAACAAAGCGGCCATGACCAGGCTCAACGACCTGTCGGTGACGCCCCGGGACCTGCGCGCCCGGCTCCGCCTCGACGAGCCGCCGGAGTAGCAGGAGCGTGAACAGATCCTGGCATTCGGGAAGGTGCACAGCCGTTCCGGTGACTGAAAGCCTCTAACCATGTTCCGCACGCTCGGGTGGCGTCCCGGTCGCGTCCAGGCGCGGCCGTCCCGCGCCGCCCGTCCCGGTACTTGGAGAGAGGACGCTCTTGAGCCCTCGCGAAATACCAGGAGTCATGCTCGTCGGTTCACAGCAGCGCGCCGTCCGGGGGCGCTGCAACCGCACCGGTAAGCCGGGCGACGGGGCCATCCTGGTGGTCGACACGCTCACTCCCGAACGCTACGAGGCCATCCTCTCCAGCTCCGCGGTGATCTGCGCCAGAGGCGGCCGGACCGGTCACATGCAGTCGCTGTGCCGGTCGCGCGGAATCCCCGTCCTGCGGATCGACCCGTCCGAACTGGACGCGCTCACCGGGGAGATCACCCTCCTGCCGGGCCGCGAGACGGTCGTCCTCGGCGGCGTCGAGCCCGCGCCGGGCCCGGCCGAGCCGGCCGCCGTGTCCTTAGACGACATCGAGTCGATCTGCGTGGTCATCGCCGACGCCACCGACATCCGCTCGACCAACGGGCTCGTCCCGCGCGTCCGCCGCGCGAACTCCTGGTTCATCCGCGAGGAGTTCCTCTGCTTCTCCGCCGGGCTGAGCCCGATCGACGCGCTGCGGGCGGGCGCGGGCGAGGCCGAGGCCTACGGCGCCCGGGTCGCCGACGAGCTGTGCGCGATGGCCGCCGAGCTCCGGCCCGGCCAGCGCCTGGTCATGCGGCTGCTCGACCTGCGCTCGGACGACGCCGCCAAGATCACCACCCGCGTCCCGGTGGACACCGAGCCGAACCCCGAACTCGGCCGCCACGGCGCGCGATGGCTGCTCGGCGAGGACCACTACCCGCGCGCCTTCCGGACGCTGCGCGCCCGCCTCCGCGAACGCCTGGGCCCGGACGCGGGCCAGGTGGGCTTCGCCGTGCCGTTCATCAACGACCCGGACGAGTACCTGCGGCTGCGGCGGCACCTCGGCCTCGGAGACGACACACCGCTCGGGGTCTTCGTCGAGACCCCGGCGGCCGTCCACTCGGCCGCCGGGTTCTGCGCGGCCGGGGCCGCCGAACTGTTCGTCGGCACCAAGGACCTGATCCAGTTCTACCTGGCCGCCGACCGCGGCAACCACCTGGTCTCGTCGGTCTACCAGACCCGGCATCCGGCCGTCCTCGCCGCGCTGCGCCAGGCCGTCGAGTCCGGCCGCGCCGCCGGCGTCCCGGTGCACGTCTTCGCGCTCGGCGCGGACCTCGACCACTACCTGCGGCACCTCCCGACCCGCAGGCTCATGATGTGCACCGCCGAACTGCGGCACCTCGCGACCAGGGCAGCGGCCTGACGCCGACCGGGGCAGCGGCCTGACGCCGACCGGGTGTCGGACGCGAGAGCGGACTGGCGTGTTCAGACGGTGCGGAGGCGTTCGGCGGCGTCCTCGGGCCGGACGTCGTTGAGGAACGCGCCCGTCCCGGTCTCGACCGACGCCAGGAACTTGAGCTTGTCGGCCGTCCGCTGCGGCGTGTACACCTCGACCCACAGGTGCGCGCGGTCGCGGGCGACGGCCGGCGGGGCCTGGTGCCAGCCCGCCATGTACGGGACGTCCTTGTCGTAGAGCCGTCCGAAGCGTCCGAGGACGTCCGCGTAGAGGCCCATCAGCTCGGTGGCCTCGTCCTCGCCGAGCGCCGTGATGTCCGGGACGTGCTCACGCGGGACGATCTGCGCCTGGTACGGCCACCGCGCGGCATACGGAACGAACGCGACGAAGTTCGCGGTCTCGGCGATGATCCGCTCGCCGTCCGCCTCGCGCTTCACCACCTCGCAGAACACGCACCCGTCGTGCGCGAGGACCTGCCGCGTGCGCGGCGTCAGGTACGGGAAGGCGTAGATCTGCCCGTGCGGGTGGGACAGCGTGGCGCCGATCTCCGCGCCGCGGTTCTCGAAGATGAACACCTCCTCGACGTCCGGACGCGCCCCGAGCTCGCGGGTGCGGTCGGCGAAGGCACGCGCGACGGTCGCCAGTCGGGCCGGACGCAGGCCCGCGAACGTGTCGTCATGGTCGTCGGTGAAGCACACGACCTCGCAGCGGCCCCCGGCCGCCCCGCCGAGCGACGGGAACCGGTTCTCGAAGATCGCGACGTGGTAGCCCTCCGCCGGGACCTCACTGGCGGCGTGCCCCGGGCAGAGCGGGCACGCGGCGCGCGCGGCGGCGTCGGCGGTCGGCAGGAACGTGCGGGTCTGCCGGTGCGCGGCGATGACGACGTGCTCGCCGGTGACCGGGTCGAACCGGACCTCCGGCCGCGGCTCGGACGGCGGCAGGGCGCGCGGGTCGGGCGCGGACCGGTCCAGGCCCGGAACGTCGTCGAAGTAGATCAGCTCGCGGCCGTCGGCGAGCGTCACCGCGGTGCGGGCGGTGTCCGCCATGGGGTGCTCCATCAGGGGGTCGTTGCGGGGACGGATCAGGAGTGGTCGACTGCGCCATTGAGGGCCCGCGAAGAGCCGGCGCCCTCCGCGGTGCCCGCGCCAGGGGCGGACGTCCGATGGTCGGAGTCCGAAGGCCCCGGCCGGGAGAGCGGTCGTGAAGGGGCCGCCCGGTGGACGGTCACGCCCGCGTCGGCGAGCGCGCCGAGTTCGGCGGCGGACGCGGCGTCGTCGGTGACCAGATGGGCGATCCGGGCGGCCGGGACGGTCTGGAACACCGCGTCAGTACCGATCTTGGTGTGGTCGGCCAGGACGACGGGCTGCTCGGCCGCCGCGGCCATCGCCCGGTCCGCGGCGGCGACGGCCAGGTGCGGGGTGGACAGGCCCCGTCCGGCGGTCAGCCCGTTGCCCGACAGGAACGCGTGCCGGACGCGGACCGTCCCGAGGAACCGCTCGGTCTCCGCCCCGACCAGCGCGCGGATCGGCCCGCGCAGCACACCGCCGGTCAGCACGACCTGCGCGGTACGCGAGTCGGCGAGGGCCTCGGCGACGGCCAGCGAGTTGGTGATCACGGTGAGGCCGGGCACGGCGGCGAGACGCAGGGCGAGCTGCCGCGTCGTCGTCCCGGGACCGATCACGATCGCGTCGTCCGGCCCGACGAACCCGGCCGCCGCCTCCGCGATGGCAGCCTTCTCGGCGACCGCGACGGTGGCCTTGTCCTGCTCGGTGGGCTCGTGCGCGAGGCCGGCGACCGGCACGGCCCCGCCCCGGCTGCGGGCGAGCAACCCGCGCGCCTCCAGCGCGCGCAGGTCACGGCGGATCGTGGCCTCGGACGCCGCAAGTTCCTCCGCGAGCCCCTGCAGCGGCATCGCCCCGCGCTCACGCAACAGCCGAAGCAGCCGCTCATGCCGCTCGGCGGCGAACCGCGTCTGCGTCCCGTCCGTCACGACACCACCCCCTAACGCTCACTAAATTACCACCACCGATCAAAACCGCTCACCACCCTGCCATGCGAAAACGGCGACCCCTTGACCAGGAGCCGCCGCATCCGTCTCAAAGCCCTCAGGCCGAGGCGATATTGACCATCCACTCGATACCGAACCGGTCGGTGCACTGCCCGAACTCGTCGCCCCACACCTGCTTCTCCAGGGCCATCTGCACCGAACCCCCGTCGGACAGCCCCGCCCAGTAGCGGCGCAGCTCGTCCCCGTTGTCGCCGCTCAGCGCGATCGACACGTTCCCCGGCCCCCGCGCGTCCATGCCGGGCGGCGTGTCCGACGCCATGAGCGTGAACCCGGAGCCGGTCACGAGCATGGCGTGCATGACCTGGTCCTTCAGCGCCGGATCGTTCTGCCCCATGTCCCCGAACGACTGGACGTTGAGCTCCCCGCCGAACACCTTCTGGTAGTACTCCATCGCCCCACGGGCCTGCCCGTCGAAGACGAGGTACGGATTGAGACGCGACTCCATGCGATCCTCCTGTCACTGATCGCTACGATCGTCGCAATCAGCACAGAACAGGGCCACAAGCACCGCCCCATCCCCTCCCCCCGGTTCAGCAAAACCGCCGCCCGATCCAGGCCGACAGCCTCCCGCGCACCTCCAGCCGCGCCCGGAAAGATCGTCAGATCCACCCAGGTCGATCACCCCGCTCCCCCGCCCCCGGCTGGCGCCCGCCGCAGGCGACACCTCCCCTCCGACGGTGCGCGAACACCCTCCGACATGCGCTAGAGTTCTTCTTGCCGGGAACGCCGCAAGGCCGACCAGCAAGGGCGATTAGCTCAGTGGGAGAGCGCTTCGTTCACACCGAAGAGGTCACTGGTTCGAACCCAGTATCGCCCACCCAGCAAGACCAGCTCAGAGGCTGATTCCGATCAAGGAATCGGCCTTTTTGCTTTTCTGATCATGAGTGGGGAGCCAAACGGGGAGCCACCGTCACGCGGACTTCACGGACGTAGTCCGACGTCCCTGGGAACGTCGGACCTTCTTCTTCTCGGGGGCGTCGCCGAAGACGGCGTGCATCGTCTGCGCGTCCTGGGTGATCACGGGCTTGAGCTGATGCCGGTAGACCTTCTCCGTCACGGAGGTACCGGCGTGGCCGACCAAGTCGGCGATCGTCTCGATCGGAACGCCGTTGTCGCTCATGATCGAAACGAACGAATGGCGAAGCTCGCGCGGAACCCAGTCCTCGCCGATGTCCGCGCGGCGAGTGACCGCCCGGAACGCGCGACGGACGTTGCCCGCGTCGAGGGGGCGGCCGGAGCGGGTGCAGAACACGAGGTTGTCGTCCTGCCAGTCCTCCCCCGCCTTGAGCTTCCACGCGGCCTGACGGGCGTGGTGGGCCTTGAGAGCGTCGGCGACGTCCTTCGGGATCTCCAGGGTGCGGCGTGACTTCCTAGTCTTGGTGTCGCCGTGCTTGCGGACGGACCGCCACACGTAGATGGCGAACCGCTTGCGCTTGAATCCGGCTTCGGAGACCGGACGCCACTCTTTCGCTTTCGCGTCCCATGCGAGGACGTGGGGCCAGCGGAGCGCCCGCGCCTCCTCGGTGCGGACGCCGGTCATGAGGCTCAGGACGATGTAGGCGTGAAGCTCGGAAGACTCCGCCGCCTTGAGCACCGTCTTGGCCTGCTCCAGAGTGAGCGACTTGCGACGTCCACGTCCGCCTCCTCCTCGGCGACCCGGACGGCACACATCCGCGAACGTGGCAACAACAAATGCGTCGGCGACTCCCTCTCAGCCAAGATCCGCAAACGCCCTCGTCCTGTACGAACCGCTCCGCGCCGCCCCCAACGTCGAGGGTCGGCTCCACGACACCGTGCTCTACAACTCGATCTACCGGGTCGATGATGACGTCTTCGTGAACCACCACGCCTACGGCGTCGCAGCGTCTGACGTCCCCGTCCCCCACACCACCACCGATGGCGACATGCAGCACCTACCTCGCAAGCCTCGCCCAAGTCTGGGACAGCGCCACCCCCGCCTCCTGAACCGAACACCTGACGCCCCGGGGGCGCCATGCCGGGTCTGTCCAGGTAGCGATGTAACCGGGTGGTGTGGGGGCTAGTGTCGGGTGGCGGTGAGGAGGCCCTCGAAGGCGGATCTCGAAGGCGTTGAGGGCGGGCTCCCAGCGCTTTAGACCACTGTTTGCGGTCGGCACCGGTGGGATCCAGGCTCATGACCGCCAGGAAGACGCACTGAATTGCGGCCTGCTCGGTTGGGAAGTGGCCGCAGGCCTTGACCGCGCGGCGGATCCGGGGGTTTACCGACTCGATCGCGTTGGTGGAGCAGATCACAGTGCGGATCGCTGGGTCGAAGGCCCCGGTGCGCGGCCAACTGAGAGACCCTGAACAGCAACGCGACCCACCGCATCGTCAGGCTCGTCGGTATACGCCGCTATCAACAGCACCCGATCGGCCAGCGGCAAACCCCGCCGCCGCCCGGTCCCGGTCTGCTCACCGCCGCGAACCGCCACGATCCGCGCCAAACGACGGAACTGTCGCGCCGACAACCCCGAGAACGTCGGCACCCACACCGGTCAGCCGCGCTGAACGCCTGCACCCACCAAGATCATCGCTGCTGGCTCCCCACCGTACTGTACGGCCCTCAGACGGCATCCCGGCGCCTGCCGTTCAGATCGCCCTCAGTCCACTTGATACATTCCGGACGGTATCCATTTCCATTCCGGCAGAACTCCTCCAGTGCTGCACGAACATCGGATTCCGGAAGGGTGCTCCTTGGATCGTAGAAGTTCGGCTCTCCAGGGTTGGCCACCACTCTCGGATCAAAGCTCGGAGGATGAGGATTATCAGACAACCAAGGACTGTCGAAAATTCCACCACGCATCGGATGTTTGTCATCCACATACCACATGAGGCCGCCGTATCCCGAAGATCTGTTCAGCGAAACCTGCAGAAAGTTATTGGGCAATTCGGTATCGCCAGTGTGATATCTATCAGAAATCATAAATACAGCACTGTCCCCTGGGCTCAGATATCCCAGATCAAGCCTCTCCGACTTAAGATTCTTCAATACATCATCAATGAGCGCAGAAATCTCGTCACGAGAAACCGCATAGCGCCATTGCCGCTGAAAGATTGCATTGACGATAATCATCTTGCAAGCCCCTTTAGGATAAGTGGATCCGAAGCTCCAGGCCACCAGACTCGCATGGTTGAATCCACCGGAAGGATCGCCTTGACTGCTACTTCGCAGCCAAAGGGGAGGCCACACACGCCATCCGCATTATTAATAATAACGTCAGCATCCGTTATAGGAGGCTCTTGACGTGTCATCCACCACGCGTATTTCGTTTCAACATGTGTAGTCGAAGGGTGTGCCTCGGCGCGCGGATTACGGTCTCGCGGATTGGCGATATGTGGAGATTTATCCAAGACCTTCTGAATCTCGCCCGACGCTGGAACCTCTGTCCCGCTCATCATACCAGGTCCGATCTCGTTGCCGTCACTATCAAATATCCGACCCTTCGTTGGGCCACTGTTGTTCAAGCGAGGGCCGAGCTCTTCTATGATCTGTTTCGCAAAATCGAGACATATATTGTGAACGAGTACCGGCGTGGAGGTCGTTGCCGCAAAATATGAATGCGTATCCTGGACTTCAAAATTATAAACAGGGACACTGCTGACGATCGTGCCCACTGCGGTAATTGCTGCAGTGCGTCCGTTAATTTGGAGGAGGCGATCCCCCTTGTGGGCGTCTACGGCGGGAATCCAGCCGCGACCAACAATCCAAATTTTATGCCCAGGAGTAACCTTGAGTTTCTGGTCAGCTACCCGCAGAACCACCAGGCGGTCGGCAGTGTGCCGAAAGAGAGTCGTAACCTTTTTAAGAACGTTCTTGCCGGTGACCGAGTCTCGAGACCAAACCTTGTCGCCGATCTTAATCTTCTCGATAGGGATGAGGCCGCGCGCAGTCGCAACCTTCGTGCCGGCGGGGAAGCAATTCGCCTCCTCCAACGCCCGTTTGACCGCTCCTGATCGGACGGCGAGTGAAAGCGACTTAATGATGCGAGGCGCTTTGGCCGCTGCGCGGACTCCCCGAATGACTCCCACACCCCCACCCGGCATGGGCGGGCCTGTGATTTCTCCAACAGCCTTGGAGATTTTGTAGGTCTTGGAGTTGGTGTCTCCTCCAAGTGGAATGTGAACTGGCTTGGGCCCCTCACTTGTCTTGCCGACGATGCCACATGCAGAAGCTGAGGTGCCGGTCGCACACGGTCCTACAGCACCCATCCCCACCAGGGAGTACGCGAGCTTCTGGGTAAATCCGACGACGCTGTCGGCAGCGCCATCCACCCAGCCGTTGAAGGCGTCGACACCGTGATTCAACCAATTAATGTACCAAGGCTTGTTTGCCGGTGCGGTACTGGTGTTACCGCCTCCTCCACCGCCGCCTCCACCTCCGCCGCCGCCATTGGTGGTCGAATTAGAGCCACCACCGCTGCCGGAAGGTTGAGTACTTCCCCTGCCGTTGTTGCAGTCTCCAGCACACGGATCCCTGTTGAGCCCGGTTGGGTCGGAGTAGGTAATCGGACTGTTGTCGGCGTAGGTGTAGCCAGCCCAAGATTGTGGGTTTTCGACGCTGAATAGGGGGTCGACGGTGATGAAGCGGCCGGTGTTCGGGTCGTACTCCCGTGCACCGAGGTGGGTGAGCCCGGTGTCGTCTTTAGTGCCCCCGACAAAGCCCTTGTCATAGGAGGAGGGCCAAACGCCGGTTTTACTGCGTTCTTGACCGAACGGTGTGGTCCGGCGCTGGGCAACCTTCTGATCGCTGGCGCCGACAGTGAGCAGGCTGGTGCCCTGGTGGTCGGCGGCAAGGAAGGTCACGCCTGTACTGGTGCGGGTCGCGATGGTCTGCCCGCCGAAGGCGTAGTAGCGCGTGGCAACCGGCTGGGCGGCCCCAGCCGGGAGTTTCACTTCCATGCCGGGGAGGTAGAGCGTGACGCCGGAGCCGTCGCGACGGATCAGGCGGTTGCCCTCGGTGTCGTAGACGAAGCTGGTGCCCTGGGCGGGTTTGCCGGTTTCGGTTTGGTTGACGGAGGCGATTTCGCCTTCGGTGTCGTAGGTGAAGGTCTGAGCGCGGGTCTTGGCCGCCTTGGTTACGGTGTCGAGGTAGTCCAGACTGCGGGTGGTGGTGTTGCCGGTCTTGTCGTAGCTGTAGGACTCCTTGGTCACCGTGCCGCTGTAGGGGCTGGTGCCGTTCTGGGTGACGCCCGCGAGTTGGTGGCCGTTGTAGCCGGTGGTACCCGCATCCCCCGCGTAGGTGTAGTGACGAGTGGCCGTCTGGAGAGCACCAGCAGAGTTGTTGTAGTACTGCGTTTCGTCGGCCCGGTTCCCGTCCGCGGTGTAGCTGTAACTCACCCGGTAAGGAGCAGGACCTCCCATCGCCGGTGTCGTGGTGGAGTCGCTCGGACAGGTGGTTGCGCTCTGAGCCCACGCCTCGGTTAGGCGCTGCAGGCGGTCATAACGGAAGCACTGGATGTCTTGCCCCGTCGGCGATATGTCAGCGACCTGCAGAATGTTGCCGGCGTCGTCGTACTTGTAGGTCGCATCGCGGTCCGACAACCCCGGAATGTCCTGGCGAGTAACGCTGAACCGGGAAACACGCTGTGTGACGGCCTGGTACTCGTAGGAGAGCCACGTCTTCTTCGCGCCCGTACCGAGTTCGTACTGCAGTGGCTTGCTGGTGGGCGAGTAGACGCTCTTGGTGACGTAACTGGAAAGGTTGCTGGTCAGTGTGGTGGGGCGGGCTAGGTCATCGTAAGCAGGAGTGACGACCTCAGCGGGCAGGTCGCCCGCCGCCGGCATGCTGGCCGATTTCATGGTGCCATCGGCGTTGAAGGTGTTGGTGAAGGAGAAGCTGGTCCCAACACCCTCGGAAGCGGGGATCGTGAGGGTGCTGCCGGTGGGCCGGTAGAGGTTGTCGTAGCCGCTGACCGTCGAGGTGTAGTCGGCGAGATTGCCGTTGCGGTCTTTGGCCTTGCGAGTGGTGGACGTCAACTGGCCCTTGGCCAGAGTGTCGTAGACGCTACTGGTCAGCACTGCCCCGCCACCGTCGGTGGTTGAGGTGACACGGCCCAGGACGTCGTAGTTGGTCTTGACCTTCTGCCCGCGGGCGTCCGTGGTCTCGGTGAGACGATCCAGATCGTCATAGCCGAAAGTGGTGCTGCCCTTATCGGGATCATCGACCCTGGTCTTGCGGCCGACCTGGTCGTAGTAGGTCGTCCAGGTCTTGCCCGGGTTGTTGGTCTTGGTGTTCACCGGGCCGGTGAGTGTGGCCAGTTGCCCGCCGGGCGCGTAGGTGAAGCGGGTGAGGTCGTAGTCGTCACCTGTGGGCGTGTCAGCGTGATACTCGCGCAGCGCGGTCGTCTGCCCCCGGGCGTTGACGTAAGCGATGGTGGGGGTAGAGCCCTTAGGAGGAGTGACGCTGGTCCAGTCGCCGCCGTACTTGTAGGTGGTGGCCCACAACTCCGCGCCATCACCGCCACCGTTGATCAAGGCCTGCTTGGTGACACGGCCCACGCCGTCGTAGGTGTTCTTGGTCTGGGTCTCGACAGCCCCGGGCTTGTTGACCCCCCATAGGTCTGGGCTGGGCGCACCCTCCTCGTAGTAGGGGGCATACGACCGTTCAGCCTGCCCACGGTTGTTGTACAGCGTCTCCGTGACGATCTTGTTGCCGCCAGGTCCGTGAGTCTGTGTCTGGCGCGGGCGCAAGTACCCGTCGAACAACTCATACGTTGGCGGCTTCTGCGTTCCGGTCGCGGTCAGCGTCCGGGTACCCACCGCGACGATCTTCCCCTCCTCAACCCGGTAGATGTACTCCAGGTTGGGAGTCATCAGACGAGCCTTCGAACGGTCAGGCAGCCACGCCTTGGTCAGCCGGCCGAGCGCGTCATACACGGTGTCCGTGCGTTTCCCGGCGGCATCAGTCTTGGTCAGCGGACGCCCCCAAGCGGCGTCGTAATCGGTGACCGTGCTCAATGCACTGGCCGGGTCGCTGGAGTTGACGCGGGGGGTGGTGACCGTGGTCTGGGTGGTTAGTCCCTTGGGATCCACATACGACGTCAAAGTGGCGTTGCCTTGAGCGTCGGTCACCTTGGTCTGCCGACCGTAGGGGTCGTTGTACTCGCTGGCCGAGACCTTCTTGTACGTCGGGTTGGTGCCGTCATGCGAAGTAAGGCGCTCGGTGAGGGTCACATCCCCCGCGGTGGGTGCGATGTTCCAGCCGTGTCCGTCGAAGGAGGTACGAACGTCAGAAATCACCTGACCGGGCTGCCCGTCGCTGCGGGTCTTTTTATCCGGGGTGACCGAGCACTTGACGGCGACGGTCTCCTGGCGGTTGGCGAAGGCCAGCAGCCAGTCCTTGGTGTTGTCCTTGTAGGTGGTGCGCGTGCAGTGGTCGTCGCTGTCCTGGGACACGTCACCCAGGTCCTCGGACATCGTCACCCGGCCGATGGGGGTCTCGGTGCCGCCATTGCCGTCGGTGTCGAAGGTGTTGTTGACGCGCGTCTCACGCCATCCGCTATCCAGCGCGGTGAACTGGCGGGCTGTGGCGACACCGGTCAGGTTTGCGGTGACGGTGCCCCACGAACGGGTGCGCGAAGCGGTCTGAAAACGCCACGGCGCGTTGACCGACTTGGTGAGGATGCTGCCGCCGGGACGGTCGTAGACCTCGGTGCGGTACTCGAACCCCGACAGAGCGTTGTGATCCACGATCTTGTTGCCTTCGAGGTCATCGACCTGCGAAGTTCGGGTCCCCCCTGACGGGGAGGCCCGGTCGCCGTCCAGACCGCGGAGGAAGTAGTGGTCGGCTTGGCCGCGGGGATCGTTGGTGCCGCCCGTCCGGACCGAGACATGGTCGTACCCGCGCCACTGGGACCAGGTTTTGTACTTCTCCTTGGTCAGCCCGTCGTCATCGTCGTAGTGCCAGGCCGGCGTACCCTTGTAGTCGTAGGTGGTGACGGTGTTCGGCGCCAGCCCAGTGCGGTCCATCGTCTGAACCGAGTCGACGACGTACTTGTGGAACCAGTCGATCGTCGGGTCTTCACCGCTGTTGTGAACCCAGTACGCCGGGTAACACCTTTTGGTGTTACTGGAGGGGATCGGGAGGGCGGCAGCGGTGCACTCGATCGGCTTGTAGCCAATGTCGGTCTGGCCGCCGCTCTCGTCGGAGACACCGCTCAGCCGATACTTGATGAACGGTCCGGTGTTGTCGCCGTTCTTGTCGACGCGGTTCGGGCCATCCTGGTAGGCGAAGGCCACCTTCGGCAGGGTCACCGACGGGGATCCCGCCAGACCGGTCTCTTGAATGCTATGCAGAAGCAGAGATCGCTCCGGGTCGGCCTCGCCCCACTGGTGATCCAAGGCCCAGGAGTCCACGGGTCGCCAATCGCTACCATCGTCCTTGATCACACTGGTGGTGATCTTGACGAGACGCTGGCGACTCCAGAATGTCGGCGACAGCGTGCCGTGATTGTCCTTGCAGTCCTGACCCGACTTACAGTTCAGGTCCCAAGGAGTGTCTTCCCATTGGGCACGCTCGGCGTCGATCTTCGCTGGATCGCAGGTAAAGGTACCCGTAGGCAAGCAACGCTCAGCTACCTGGAAGTCGACACGCGCCGGTGCCTTGCCCGGCCACAGAGCATCGCTGCGCAGGCCGTACTCGACTCGGCTCAGATACCCGCCTCGCACATAGGCGGTCTCATCGGACGCCTTCAGATTCCGTCCGTAGTAGTTCTTCTCTTTAGTGTAGTAGTAGGCAATCGCATTGCTGTGGGTGTCGACAACATAATCGAGATTCCACCGATACGCCTGCGAGCAAGAGGAATCCTTGAACGCATCAGCGTGGCATGGTTCACCAGCGTTATTTCCGTAAACCGGAACCGTCCACGTGGAGTCGGTCTCGGGCTTGCCTGTCTGCCAGCCGGGCAAGCGGTGCTTGCCAAAATAATATTGGACACCATCGGTGGTGGTAACCTTCCAATATTCGTTGTCGTTATCACCGTTGGCGGTGTCTGTCTGAGTGCCCGTGAGGCGCTCGACTCGAGTACCGTCGTCGTTCTTCAGCCGGTACTTCCCATCAGCAACCGGGATCAGTTCGCCCGAATGCCCATTTAGACTGAGGGAGGCATTGTCATAAGCCCAGCACATGTCACCCGGAGCGATTCCCCACTCGTCCTTGGGAGCACCGTCGTCCTCACAAGCCTTATAGCTGCGCTCAACGAAGCCTGGCCAAAGGTCGAACCCGTCGCCCACCCACGAGGATTGACTGTTAGTGTTGGCGGTACGCCCGTCCACGCCGCTGGAGTTGTAGTTAATAGCGAGTTTGGGCTCCAGGCCGCCGGGGGCGGGAGGGACCCGCAGCGGGTATGACCAGGTGAACTCGCCCGTACTGGTACCAACCGACCAACTCGATGACGGCGACATGGACGTCGCCCGGTAGTCGCCCTGGTCGCTCCACGAACCCGCCGCCAACGCCAACACGGTGGCTCCCGGCGACGCCGAGAGCGCTTGAGGCGAACCCGCACCTTGCGCTGGAGCGGCCTGCGTGTCGACCGACACAACCTTGTGTTCGGTGTCGTTACGGGAGGGCAATGCCTGAGGAACACGGCATTCGGCCCGCGCCGGAGTGCTCAACGCGCAGTCAGGCAGCTGGACGAGGCGCAGCCGATGGCCGTAGGAACCACCGAAGGCGCGTTCGAAACCGGCGTAGTCGACCTGCACCGCCACCGCGCCCGGCTCGCCCGCATCGGTGCGCGCCACAGAGATCAGCGGCGTACTCGATCCGACACTGCGAGCTGCGTTCGCGTCCAGAATCTGGACGCGAACACGACGTGCTTTGGCCGGTGAGCCGACTTGACCGTTCGGCTTGCGCAGGGTGGGCGGGGTCTGCGCTCCGGCAGCTGAGATCCAAATCGGTAGCTTCCCCGCCTGCACGGGTTTACCTGCCTGGCTTGGCACTGTGACGTCGGCGGTGCCGGACTTGGGCCAAGCCGGCGCTGCGACGGGCTTGGGAGCAGGGGCGCGAGTCGAAGTATTACGAGGTCGGGCGGAGATTCTATGGGCCTTGACGAGTTTCTCGTGAGTGACCGGCTGAGGACGGTGGCCACCACCCGTGGAACGCGCGAGGGCAGGAGTCGGGTTAATGAGTCCGGCACTAACGGCCGCAACCGCAACCACCGAGCTCACCCGCCACAGCCGTGCCCGACGGGTGAATACTAGGCGATGCCTCACAGCTATCCTCCAACCCCTGCCGTGCCACCGGAGCAGCGACGATTCATCAAGAACGCATACAGGAGAACTTCAACTAACGTAAGCCGTGGGCCGAATTCACGGCGCGTGCGTTATATCTAGATCCGCGCCATTACTGAGTTGCCCGATCCGATCCTCAGAGAGCGCACCTTGGTAGGCCCACACGTCATCAATCAAGCCCGAGAAGAAATCTCCAAAAGCGCCGTTCTTTTTGGCCCGTCCCAACTGCAGGGCACCGGTCGCGTTAAACGTCTTGACGTTGTCGCGGGTGGAGATTGCCGAAGCCGATAGAAGACCGTTCACGTAGAGCGAGAGTTTATGCTCCGGCGCGCTGTACACGAGCGCCAGGTGATCTGCCTGACTCGAATTGAGACAGAACCCGCACACGTCATGCTCAACCGTCGCCCACGCCGCATCGGCCGAGTCCTTGTCCGGCATCACGATCTGCCAGCCGCCAATACCATTGTAGGCGCTCGGCGAATAGCGGACGCTAAAGGCTGAATTAACGGAACCAGCTTGAGAGAAGACAGCTGAGTCCGAATTTGGGATGCCTGCCGGAAGGGCCCATCCGGCGATGGTAAAGCTACGATCAGTGTCAACAACAGGGCCGCCCGTGGCAGCGTAGCCACTTAGCGGAACGCTGAGGCAGCCGGCGCCGATCATCCGATCTGCGCACAGATCACTCGACACAGTCTTCGCGTTGCCGCCCACACTGAGCCCATACACGCCCGTGTCGTCCGCGGTAGCGCCTCCACTGGCCACATCCAGACGCCACCGTGCCGATACAGCCCCGTAAAATAGGTCCTCAGCCTCAGCTGCGGACACGGCACGTGTCAGTGCCTTGACTTGGTCTATCTCACCGGGGAAAAAATCGACCTTTTGACTGTTGTGTCTGGCCCGCCCGATAGTGAAGGAACCGGCAGATCCGGTCTTCCACTGATTCTGAGTAAAAGTGACCGTTTGCTGAAGCTTTCCATCGACATACAAGCTCGATGTCTGTGCGGTTGCGTCGTAGACACCGACCAGATGGGTCCACTTCCCGATCTGTGGTGGCTCCTTTGACAGGGCCCGCACCCCAGGACTGTTCTGAACGTCGGCGTCTGCAAGCGTCAGTGCCCACCGCTTATCCTGGAAGTCGTACTGCAGGTAGAATGGGCTCATGACAGCCCCATCCTGCGCGAGAACCGTCGACCACCCACCAACCTTATTAATCTTGACCCAAGCAGAAATCGAGTAACTCGCGGAGGGATCGATCACCGGTTTGTCGGTCTCCGCATACCCCACGGTCGCCGTGTCGGAATCGGAGTTCAGCCGTATCGCGGTGCCCCGCTTTCCCTGTACGCCAACCGCTACATCAGCGCCCTGAATATTCGCAGTGAACTCTTCGTTCCCCTGGTCGTCCAACAATTTTTGAGAAGTCGCCGAACCATCAAGCTTCCAGTACGCCGCCGCAGGCGGCTGCTCCTTCACGCGAAACCGGTAGTAGCGGCTCTGACTCAGGCGATTTGCACCGTCCTTCGCCGTCACGACTAGGACTTTCTCTCCACCAGTGGTGGGACTTACGTTGATCTCCGCCGAACCATCGGCCGCCGCGTTCACCGACCGCGGCGCAGACCAGTCCGAGAAAGTGACAGAATAGGACTTTGGGAAGTCCCATGTCGCACTTCCCGCAGCAGGCGCAAGCCGGAATGTCTCCTGCACGCCAACCCCGCCATTCCACAGCGTGTTGGAAGGATACTCAGGGTAGATGTTGCCCTTCGAAGTGATCTGAGGCTGCTTCGGAGCCTGCGTGTCGATCACGAAGTTGCACCAGTGCTCTTCAGCAGGGTAGTCCGGATTATCCACGTCACTCCACGGACTGACCCCCTGCCAATCAGCGGTGATCCCCCCCTGCGCATCCCTGCGGAAGTCATGAGCCCGAACGCGCCACCGAATTTGCTTATTGGCTTCCGGAGTCGCTTGGCTCATATTGAACTCATAGCGAGTCGGATCATTAATGTTGTCGTTCTCGGTGGCAACGTTGGTCTTCCAGCCGCCCTCAGGTGAGCCGAACTGGACGTTAGGATCGATATATTGCAACTCGATCTCGCCCTGAAGACGTTCAGCAACGTTAGGGTCGGTAAGTCCGGCTCGAAGAATCGGAACCTTGTTGACGATCAGAGGAGAATCGATCGCTTGGCAAGGGCCGCCATCAGTTGTCAGAAAAGCCTGGGCCGGCTGGCGCGGCGGCAGGTTATATTGAACCTGCAGAAAGGCCTTGCGTTCGAAACGCTTCCAGTTTCGATACGTAGATTCGTCTGTGCGCAACCCGAACACCACGGTGGACGCACCTGAGGTCGACTGCTCGTGTACATAGTTCCGGACTGCAGCAGCATCAAATCGAACAGTGTTGGCACTGGCGGCAGCCGATCCGAAATTCGTCTTCCGGGTATCCAGTTGATGGTCCCAGAATTTTCCGCTTCCCATGGAGTCTTGACTCGACCAAGTCGTAGACGAATTGTAATTCTTGGTTGCCCAGAGGGCAACCTCAGTCAGCGCTCCGTCATAGTTCGAGGTTTGTTTTACCTGAAATGCTGCACTGATGATGTTCTGCCCTTTGAAGACTCCGGTCGGGAAGCGATATAGGATTCTCCGTTTGATTCCATCGTCGCAATCTGACATGTTGACTCCGGCATCGCTGCAGAAGCCGACACCACTGGTGCTCCAACTGGTGTCGAGGCCGCCTGGGCTGGAGATCGAGGCGTACCCGTAGCCCGCGGCATCGGGGCCCACGGTGGTGAAGACCGGGTCGATCACCACGGGATAATGGACACCTGTCGACGTCAGCAGCTTCGAGTCCGGCTTCAGGACGAGGAAGCCGCTACGGATGCTGGTGCGAACCCTGGCAGTCTTAGAGTTGTCGTTCGGGCCCGCCAGCAGTTCGGTGTCTCGACGAGGCGCAGCGCGCAGACCTTCGCCGGGCGACGGTTGGCCGGCGTCCCACATTTCGGGTGGCTCAGCCTCAAAGAGCCCATTGCCACTGGATTCGTCATTGACCCGAACTCCACCATCATCAGCGGTGGTTACTTTGACGTTGGATCCCCCCAAGCGCAATTGCAACTCTGCCAGCTTGGGACTTTGGGCCGCTTCAGCGGTCCGAACCACCACGAAATGGGAAATTCCGTCAGGCAGAACCCGAACAGCGAGATCGATGTCCTTGTCGACGGCATTCGGATAGGTGGCTGTGTCGCCGCTCACCGTCGGTGCAGGAAGAGAGGCGGAGGTAGTCAGAGAGAACTCCCGGCCCGCGCGAAAAACCCGAAAGAGGATCGAGTCGCCTCCTCCGGACACAGTCGAGTTGACGGCCCCGGTTGCCGGCCCCCACGTACCATCGCCTCTTTGGACAAGCCTCGTATCAACCGGAACAAACTTCTTACCCTGACGGACCTGAAACGGGGTCTCGGAAAGCGTCTCGGTGATCAGACCGTCGGCCGACGCGACCACGTCACGCTTCTCACCGGACAACCCTAGGACCTGAACCGGTTTCCCCGTACGCTGCGCCATGGCGACCGCGTCTTGGGGAGATTGCGCAACTTCCCGCCCCTGTGTGCTCGACGGTTCTACTTCCGCTGGCCGCGCCAAAGCTGGAACCTGCGAAGTCAACGCCGAAAGCAGGCCAACCGATGTGGCCATGGCCACCAGCCGCCGACGCGAAAGACGGCCTGGAAGAAGCGAGCGCCTTCTTCCAGCCCTCGGAAGTGTGGAATTCCTACCAGCCACAACGGTCTCCAGAGTGAAACATCAAGGGGATCTGAGACACAGACACATGTTCTAGCGATCGAGAGGTAGGTGGATTCAGGCTTTGCCCACACCTGTGAGCGCCAGCAAGCAGTGTCATGCGCCGGAGGTTCACGACGTGATGCCTCGCTTCAGCAGACCGTTGCCGCCTAGCCGGACGAAACCGGGCGTGGAGGCATATCACCTTGGGCTGCCACTGCCGGCTGCCTGAAGGAGGGGCGCAGCCATGTGATGCGCTGCCGGTGACGCGTGCGCCCTCATCACCGGCGGCAACGCCAACTCGGTACTCCGGCGGAACCGGCCGTCCCTCTGCACGTGAGCAGACGAAGCGCAGTTCAAACGCGCGTTCCCGCAGAGCCGCGGAAAGAGAGCCGGCGACTGCTCCGGGCGGTCTGTGGCGACAGACGTCATGACTTCCTGCGGCGTCAGGACATCGGCCGTGCACCGCCCAACGGTGACGACAGCCCTTGCTGGAACACGCAGATGGGCCGTCGTGACGAGGTAGGCCGATCGTGCTCCACCGGTGCCCCGCGCCTTCTGGCCGCGAACACCAGGTATCACCGTGCGGGGCACTTTCCGGACATGCTGCAGCACTTAGCCGCCACATCAACCTCCTTGCGGAGCACAACGGTTGACTTCGTGGACAGAAGACAGATCAGTCGAACTGCTACCGGAGCATCATGATCGACCGAAAAGTAACCAGGGCGACGCAGAGTAGTCAATAGTGGAAGTTATGTGATGCAGATCACACGGTTTCGGCAGTGCGCTTTGGAAACTTCTTACCCTGTATTTAAATCGGACAAAAGAGGACTTGAGGGCGCATGTCAGTACTAAATACTACTCTATGCTGTCGTCGATAGCTGAAAGTAGCGATTCAATGTTAACTGGATCACATTGCACGTCAGTAAACGAAGCCCTCACTCGAGGCGTCTTTACTTTCTATTCCCTGCCCAAGACGGACGTTTCGTTACTCAACGTAGTTGACTCGATCGCTTTCTTGAGACGCCGAAACTTGCATCGCGAGAACAGGCGAGGCGGAAGCGCAGACCCTCGCGGATAGGCGTCGTGAAGACCAGGTAAGGCGACCGCCGCGATACCTGCCCTCGCTACGGGCCTGCTCTCGCTACGACACTCGCCCTTAGAGGGAGTTTCGTCCCGGATCTGTGGTGTCAAGTGCCCCGCCAGGTGACAGTGTTCTCGCTGGTGAGGCGGCGGGTCATCAGGTCGATCATCGCGATGTGGATCAGGGCTTCGGAGCGGGCGGGCAGGGTTTCGTAGTCGCGGGCCAGACGGCGGTGGAGCATGAGCCAGCCGAAGGTCCGCTCGACGACCCATCGGCGTGGTAGCGGGACGAATCCGCTGGTGGCGGGGTCGCGGCGGATGGCCTCCAGGTCGATGCCCAGGGTTGCGGCGTGGTCGACGACCTTGGTGCGGTAGGCGGTGTCGGACCAGGCTTTGGTGATGGTCGGGTGCTGGTGGGCGACGTTGGTGAGGAGCTGCTGGCCGGCGGTGCTGTCGGGCACGTTGGCTGCGGTGACCAGTACTGCCAGTAGCAGCCCGAGCGAGTCGGTGATGATGTGCCGTTTGCGTTCCACGATCTTCTTGCCCATGTCGGTGCCTTGACTGGTGATCGGCACGTCGACGGAGGTCTTGATGCTTTGGGAGTCGATGATGCACGCGCTGGGCTCGGCCCGGTGCTTGTCCTGCTCTCGGACCAGGCCGCGGAGCAGTCCGGTGAGCTGGACGAATACCCCGTCGTTCTGCCAGCGGGCGAAGTAGGCGTAGACGGTTGGCCAGGGTGGGAAGTCGTGCGGCAGGTAGCACCAGGGGATGCCGGTCCGGTCCACGTACAAGATCGCGTCCATGAGGGTGCGCAGGTCATGTTCGGGAGGGCGACCGATGCCCAGCGCGGTGGCCAAGCGGTCCTCGCGCCAGGCGTTCAGGGTCGGCTCGATCAATGCCCATCTGGCGTCGGACAGATCGCTGGGGTAGCGGCGGCGTGCCTTCATGACCAGGATGTACGTCGCCCCGGGCGGTATTACCAGAGGGGTGCCGAAACCGGCAGGGATGCCGGGCACCTCGCGGGGCATCTCGGGATGAAACAGAACTATCGCATCAAAGCGATCTCTCGCCCGCCCCTGACAACCCAAAGGAAGCCTCGAAGCCCACCCGTCTAGTCAGTTCAGCCACCGGCAGCTATCGAGAATCACCTCTTAACACCACCCAGCGGGACGAAACTCCCTCTTACTGGACGTCGGACGCCTTCCCGCCAGAACTTCCACCAAGCGCCCACCAGCTACACCGCGCAGCGCCACCCAGACAGCCACCAACAGTCGTATCCGTGGCTCTGAGCATCGCGCTCATCCACACCGCGCTCTTGGCGGTTGCTGCAGCCATTGCGGTCCGAAATAGGGTCACCGCAGCTCGCCGTAGAGCTGCTTGTAGGTCTTCCGGATCTTGACAGGTCAGGTTCATCCGCCGACCACGGAGTCCCCGGCCCCTCTTCCCAATCCCAGCTGAGTAACAGACAGGGACAACAGGAGCAGCAGCATGATCCGGTCAGTCTGGTCCCGCACCCCGCCGTGAAGTATGCCCCCGCTCGTCAGGGCTTCGTGTTGAGGAGGCTCACGGACTCCTCCCCCGCCCGGAGCCACGGGAGCCAACATTGGGAGCCAATGCGCTTCGGTCCCCTCCGACTCAGCGCGACTTGGTCAGGGCGTTGATGCAGGTTAGGGAATCCCCGTTCGACTTAGGTCGACCTGGTCGGATTGGGTTGCGTTGCTTCACACCGAAGAGGTCACTGGTTCGAACCCAGTATCGCCCACCCGAAGTACCAGCTCATAGGCCGTTTCCTGAAGATCAGGAACCGGCCTATGATCGTTTGTCCGTCGTTCGGCCGCGACTTCGAACGCCAGCCGCCGGCACCGTCCGCAGCAAGTGCGGAAGCGAGTGAACGGAACCCGGGCGGTCCGATCAGGACAGCGGAACCCGTTCTGCGACAACCGGAGCAGGACTGGCGGCCGTCTCTGCCCTGGTCGCGTCGTACGCTCCCCCTGGACCAACCTCATCACCGCAGCCGCGCCCCTTGCCAGGGGAACTGGGAGGCGCGGCGTGGACGGCGCTGCTGGGCGCGCGAGCCGACAAGCGCCGGTTCACGCACAGCGGCGGACGAGGACGGATGCCCCTGAAAGGAAAGCCTTTCGGCGTTACCCGCCAACTTCCCCTTGGCTCACCGGCTCCGGACGTCGCACTGCACGACGTTGGCCGCCTCACGCAGGACGGTTCGCTGCTCAGCCGCCGTCAGCCCGTCCAGGACCGCCACGACCTTGCTGATCTGGTCGGGGACATCGCGGTGCGGGACTGGAGTCGCTGCGGGTGAGGCGGTCCACGCGGCGCGAGCGCCGACTGCCTCGGCCGGCATGCCGACCGAGACCGCGGCACGGCGGGTGAGGTCCTGCGCCTCTGCCGCCTCACCTCATTCATGGTGTCGATGTGCAGCGTGTGCAGTTTTGCTGTGCAACGCGTGCCTTGACACCCGAGAAGAAGAAAGTGATCTTCTTTCGGCTTGTGGCAAGGACCTACGTTTCCGTCGGTCCCACAGACTTTCCTCGCGCTGCTGGGCCCTGCCCTGAAGCGGGTCAGCTGCCGACCTGTCAGCGTGGCCCGCTCATCGGATCAGCCGTGAAGTCGTTCACCGGGGCGTACTCCACCAGCTTCGGGCGCTTGCCCTTGGGTCCTCGAAGAGGATCCAGTCGCGCACGCAGTCGCCGACCTAGGCGACCTTCGGCGGCAGCGCCGGGTGCAGCGGGACGCTGAGCCACTCGTCCGACCACGCGTTCGGCGGCTCAGCCGACGTCCCGTCCGGGAATGCCAGGCGCCACGAATGCCGGGACACCTCGAACGGCTGTCGATGGGCGAGACGACCGCCGAGACCCGCGTGAGCCGCATCCTGGCCGAGCTCGGCCTGGCGCAGCCGCGTTCAGGCGGCGATCGTGGCTCGCGAGCACGCCGACGGCCTCCGCTGACGTCCGCCCCGTCCCCTCGGCGCGGGGACGGGGCGGGACGGGG
>NZ_JBFAOF010000034.1:0-21498 GCF_040675125.1 Spirillospora sp. NPDC049652
GGCGCGATCGTCCACAACGGCCCGGACGGCGGCCACCACCACGGCGGCAAGCCCGGCCACGGCCACGGCGGCAAGCCCGGCCACGGCCACGGCGGCCACGGCGAGCACGGCGGCCACGGCCACGGCGGGCACGGTAAGCCGGGACGGGGCCACCACGGACACGACGGCGGCCACGGCAGGCCCGGCGGCGGCCACACCGAGCACGGTGAGCACGGCGGGCACGGGCGTCCTGGCCACGGCGGCCACGGTGAGCACGGGGGCCACGGGCGGCCGGGCGGAGAGCACGGGCGGCCCGGTGGCGGGCGTGGTGGGCCGGGCGGGGGCGGCCAGACCACGTCCGGGGAGCACGGTGTCGGATCCGGGAACCAGGTGGACGCGCCGATCTCCCTCCCCGTGGACGCCTGCGGCAACGCCGTCGCGGTCCTCGGCCAGGCGGGCGCCAAGTGCGAGGGCGGCGCGTTCGTCCACAACGGAGGCGCGGACGGGCAGCGGACCAGCGGCGAGGGCGGCGTCCTCGCCGGGAACCAGGCGCACGCGCCGGTGTCCGCGCCGATCGACGTCTGCGGCAACGCGGTGGCCGTGCTGGGTGAGGCGGTCGCCGGGTGCAAGGGCGGCGCGGTCGTCAAGAACGGCGGCCACACGGGCACCGGGCAGAGGACGTCCGGCAGGTCCAGCGTCGGCGGGGGCAACCAGGTGGACGCCCCGGTCAGCGCGCCCGTCAGCATCTGCGGCAACAGCATCGGGAACGCGATCGCGCACTGCGAGGGCGGCGCGTCCGTCCGCAACGGCGGACACGGGTCGGGCCGGCAGATCACCGACGGCGAGCACAGTGTCCTGGGCGGGAACCAGGTGAACGCGCCGGTCTCCGCGCCGGTGAGCGTCTGCGGGAACTCGGTCGGCGTCCTCGGCCAGGCGGGCGCCGGATGCGCGGGCGGCGCGCACGTGCGCAGCAGCTCGGGCGGCGGCCAGCGGACGTCCGGGAAGGGCGGGGTGCTGGCGGGCAACCAGGTGAACCTGCCGATCAGCGCCCCTGTGGAGGTCTGCGGGAACGCCGTGGCCGTGCTGGGTGAGGCGACCGCCGGATGCCACGGCACGTCCAAGGTGCTCGGTTCGCGGGGACCCGGCGCGCGTGGCGGCTACGCCCCGTACGCCCGCACGAACAGCGACGCGCGTCGGCCCGGGGCCGTCCCGGCGAACCTGTTCGGCCTCCAGGGCCTCGGCACGCGGACGCTGCCGATCAACCCGGCGTCGGGCCTGCCCGTCCTGCCGAAGCTCCCGGCTGTTCCGGGCGCGTCCGACCTGGCGAAGGCCCCTGGGAAGCCGGGTGCCTCGCAGCTTCCCGTAGTGTCGAGCCTTCCGCTCCCGGCCACGCCGGGCGGCCTGCCGAAGCCGCCCGCGGTTTCGGGCCTGACGCAGCTCCCGGGGCTGCCCAAGCTGCCCGCCGCGTCGGGCCTGACCGACCCGTCCGGGCCGGTCAGCGTGCCGGGTCTGCCGAAGCTGCCCGCGACGTCCGGGGTGTCGGCCCTGCGGACCCTGCCGTCCGTGCCCGGCCTGCCCACCGCCTCGACGCTGCCCGCCTCGACGCTGCCCGCCAAGGCCGGGCTGCCGGCGGTTCAGGGGATGCCGCGGGTGCCCGCCGCCCCGGCGTCCCTCGGCACGCCGCTGTCGCGGAGCCGCACCCGTAACGCGGGTGGTCCGGTGCCGGGCCTTCCCGGCCTTTCGCAGCTGCCCCTTCAGCCGGGCCGGCTTCCGCTCATTCCCAGTGGGCTGCCCGCGCGGCTGCCGCTGAACGCGGCGCGGATGTCGTCCGTCCCCTCGGGCGTCGGTGGGCCGTCCGGGCTGGGCGTTCCGCAGGTCGGCGCGCTCACCCGCGGCCTGCCCACCGCTCCGGTCGGGCTGCCGGGCATGGGCATCCCGTCCGCTGCCCGCGGCACCGGGGCGCCGAGCGGCCCCCTCTCCCAGCTGACCGGGATGAAGGTTCCCGGCATGGACGCGCTGCCCGTCTCCGGCAAGCTCAACACGCCGCAGGTCGGCGGTGTGACGGACAAGGCCCCGGTCAAGGGCCTCACGCAGGGGACCGACCTGCTGCCCCTCAAGGGCATCACCGAGGGCAAGGGCCTCTCGCAGAGCAAGGGGCTGGCGCCGGTTCAGGGTCTCGTCCCCGCCAAGGGCCTCGTGCCCGTCAAGAACCTCGTCCCTGTCAAGAACCTGGTGCCTGTCAAGAACCTGCTGCCTGCGAAGGACCTGGTTCCCGCCAAGGACCTGGCCCGCGCCAAGCCGATAGCCGCCGAGGAGTCCCTCACCAGCGGCACGCACTCGGACTCGACCCTGGTGCTGGGCGCCGCCGCGCTGCTGACCGCGCTGTCCGGCGTGCTGACCCTGGGGCGGCGGTTCCGCCTTCGCGGCCGCGGCTGAGCGGTCGCCGGCCGACCCGGTCGTGGGCGGGTTGCAGGGGGTGATCTCCCGCCCGCGACCGCGTCCGGACGGGCCGCTTCCCGAGGTGCGCAATCTCGGAGAAGCGGCCCGTCCCGGACACCTTTGACGCTTTGCCCGTCCCGGAGGCGCGGTCTGGGGCGGGCAAAGCCCTGTTCAAGAAACGTCCTGCTCATCGGCCGTCCGCGCCCGGTCCGGAAGGGCCTGCCGTCAGGTGGGGAGACCGTCCCGGTGGGGAGCGGGCTGTCGCGGACGGGCGGTTTTGCCGTCGCGGTACCGGGACACACCGTCCGGGTAGGGCGGACGCGACGAGGCGTCCCGAGCGGCCCGACGACCACGAACACGACCGAACGATCGGGTGGACCGGATGAGCGACCGGAAGAACCGCCGGCCGAGCCGGCGAGTGGACCGACGACCGAACCGGCGGCCGGACCCGGGGACGGGCCACGGGGCCGGGAAGCGCGTCGGAGAGGGGCGGACGCGATTATGATTACCGGGCGTCAAAGGATTCGTACTTAGTGCTACGCTCCGGACGGAGTACGCAGAGGGAGCCAAAGGGTGTGGCGCCGGAGGGCGGGCCGCCCGGACGGCCGCGCGAGCGGCGGCCCGGCCGCCTAGAAGGTGCGGACCTGGCGGATGATTTTGCGGCGCAGTTGGATCCGGCGGCTACCGTCGGGATAAAGACGCAGCCGGTCGAGTTCCCAGCCGCCGTGTTCCGCGTGCTCGGTGAGGATCTGCCGGGCGGTGTCACGGGTGGTGCCGCGCGGCAGTCGAAGGACGAGGTAGGTGTACTCCACCATTGCCTCTCATTATGACCCGCCGGTCTCCGGCGGGCGGACCCGCGGCGGCTGCCACGGCGCGGACGCGGCGCGGCTACGGTGGCGGGCCGGTCCGCGGCCCCCGCGGCGACGTGTCATCCTGTGGGAGTTTCACGGCGGGCGAGGGGCGGCGGGGTCCCTCGGGCATGAGAGCGTCGTCGGGAAGCGTTGTGGCGAAGGCGCCGCAGCGGCGGTGAGTAGAGACCAGACAGCGAGGTTGGAGCGACTGTGCCAGCCAAGAACGGCACTGCGAAGGGTGGCCGGTCCGGGGCCGATGGCGGCACCCGCCTGGTGATCGTCGAGTCGCCTGCGAAGGCGAAGACGATCGCCGGGTACCTGGGCCGGGGCTACGTCGTGGAGTCCAGTATCGGCCATATCCGGGACCTTCCCGGGAGCGCCTCCGAGGTGCCGGCCAAGTACAAGAACGAGGCCTGGGCCAAGCTCGGCGTGAACGTCGAGCACGAGTTCGAGCCGCTGTACGTGGTCAACTCCGACAAGCGCGCACAGGTCGCCAAGCTGAAGAAGTTGCTGGAGGAGGCCGACGAGCTCTTCCTCGCGACGGACGAGGACCGGGAGGGCGAGGCGATCGCCTGGCACCTCCAGGAGGTCCTCAAGCCGAAGGTCCCGGTGCACCGGATGACCTTCAACGAGATCACCAGGGACGCGATCCGGCAGGCCGCGGCGAACCCTCGCGAGCTGAACCTGCGCCTGGTCGACGCCCAGGAGACCCGGCGCATCCTGGACCGGCTGTACGGCTACGAGGTCAGCCCGGTCCTGTGGAAGAAGGTCATGCCGAAGCTGTCGGCGGGCCGGGTGCAGTCCGTGGCGACGCGGCTGGTCGTGGAGCGGGAGCGGGAGCGCATCGCGTTCGTCTCCGCGCACTACTGGGACATCCAGGCCGTGTTCGACACCGGCCGGGACGCCGAGCCGCGCGCGTTCAAGGCCGGCCTCGTCGGCCTGGACGGCAAGCGGGTCGCGCAGGGCCGCGACTTCGCGTCCGACGGGCGGCTGAAGACCCGCGACGCCCTGCACCTGGACGAGGAGGCGGCGCGCGGCCTGGCGGGGCGGCTCACCGGACGGCCCTTCGAGGTCAGGTCGGTCGAGTCCAAGCCGTACACGCGCAAGCCGTACCCGCCGTTCCGGACGACGACGCTGCAGCAGGAGGCCAGCCGCAAGCTGGGCTTCTCCGCCAAGTACACGATGTCGGTCGCCCAGAAGCTGTACGAGAACGGCTTCATCACCTACATGCGAACCGACTCGATCACGCTGTCGGAGACCGCGATCGGCGCCGCCCGGCGGCAGGCCGCGACGCTGTTCGGCGGCGAGTACGTCCCGGACCGTCCGCGCGTCTACACCTCCAAGGTCAAGAACGCGCAGGAGGCGCACGAGGCGATCCGCCCGGCCGGTGACAGTTTCCGGACGCCCGGTGAGACCGGCCTGGCCGGCGACCAGTTCCGGCTGTACGAGCTGATCTGGAAGCGCACGATCGCCTCCCAGATGAAGGACGCGGCGGGCCAGTCGGTGTCGATCCGGGTGACCGGCACGTCCACCGCGAACGAGGTCGCCGAGTTCGGCGCGTCCGGCAAGACGATCACCTTCCACGGCTTCCTGAAGGCCTACGTCGAGGGCGCGGACGACCCGTCCACCGACCGGGACGACCAGGAGCGGCGGCTGCCGAACCTCGACCAGGGCGACCCGCTGACGGCGCGGGAGATGGACGCCGAGGGCCACTCGACCCGTCCGCCCGCCCGCTACACCGAGGCGTCGCTGGTCAAGGAGCTGGAGGACCGCGAGATCGGGCGGCCGTCCACCTACGCCTCGATCATCGGAACGATCCTCGACCGCGGCTACGTGTTCAAGAAGGGCACCGCGCTGGTGCCGTCCTTCCTGGCGTTCGCCGTGGTCAACCTGCTGGAGCAGCACTTCGGCAACCTGGTCGACTACGACTTCACCGCGCACATGGAGGACGGTCTCGACGAGATCGCGCGCGGCGAGGCCGAGCGGGTCCGCTGGCTCACCCGGTTCTACTTCGGGGACGGCGAGCAGGGCGGCGAGGGCCTGAAGGAGCTGGTCGGCGACATCGGCGACATCGACGCCAAGGGCATCTCGTCCTTCCCGATCAAGGGCACCGACATCGTGATCCGGGTCGGCCGGTACGGGCCGTACCTCGACCGCGACGGCGCGCGCGTCAACATCCCGGAGGACATCGCGCCCGACGAGCTGACCGCGGAGAAGGCCGAGGAGCTGTTCGCGCAGCCGTCCGGCGACCGCGAGCTCGGCACCGACCCGGAGACCGGGCACACGGTCATCGCCAAGTCGGGGCGGTTCGGGCCGTACGTCACCGAGGTCATCCCGGAGCCGCCGGCCCCGGCCGCCGCCGCGGACGGCGAGAAGAAGAAGCGCACCAAGAAGGCGGCGGACGCGCCGAAGCCGCGCACGTCGTCGCTGTTCAAGACGATGTCGCTCGACACGATCACGCTCGAGGACGCGCTGCGGCTGCTGTCGCTCCCGCGCACCCTCGGCGAGCTGGACGGCGAGCCGGTCACCGCGCAGAACGGCAAGTTCGGCCCGTACCTCAAGAAGGGCACCGACAGCCGGTCGCTCGGCTCCGAGGACGAGCTGTTCACGGTCACGCTGGAGCAGGCCAAGGAGCTGTTCGCCCAGCCGAAGCAGCGGGGCCGGGGCCGCGCGGCGGCCGCCGCGCCGCTGCGCGAGCTCGGCGACGACCCGGCCAGCGGCAAGCCGGTGGTGGTCAAGGAGGGCCGGTTCGGCCCGTACGTGACCGACGGCGAGACCAACGCGTCGCTGCGCAAGGGCGACGAGGTGGAGTCGATCACCATCCAGCGCGCCGCCGAGCTGCTCGCCGAGCGGCGCGAGAAGGTCGCGGCGGGCGGCGGGAAGAAGAAGGCCGCCCCGGCCAAGAAGCCCGCCGCCAAGAAGACGGCCGCCAAGAAGGCCGCCACGCCGCGGAAGCGTTCGTCGGCCAAGTCGAGCTCGTGAGGATGGACGCGCCGATACCCTGACCGCTATGAGCAGTTCGCGTGTTCCCCGGTCGTCGGATGCCGTCTCGTCGCCGCGGTCGGGGGCCGCCACGTCAGCTCGTCCGGCGGGGCCCGCGACCAGCGGTGACGCGGTCGGGGCCCCGCCGATGGCGTTCCGGCGGCTCCGAACGGCGCTGGGCCTCTCAGGGCTCGGCCACTGGATGACGCTGCCCGCGCTCACCGCGATGGGGTTCGCCACGGCGACCGACGCCTCGTTCGCCGGGCGCGCCCGCGCGGTCGAGATCGTCCTGGTGCTGTGGCTGCTTCCGGTGCTGCTGCTTCCGGGGGCCGCGGCCACGCTGGCGGCCCGCCTCGACCGGCGCTCGACGCTGCTGGTCGCGGACGCGCTGCGGGCGGTCCTGATCCTGTCGGTGCCGATGGCCGATCTGCTGATCTCGTCGCTGCGTCCGCTGGTGTGGACGTCCGTGGCGACGGTCCTGGTCTCCTTCCTGGGCGTCCTGTGGGGGGCGGCGGCATCGTCGTCCGCGCGGGCGCTCGCCTGGCCGGTCTCCGGTGAGGCGGCGCGCGCGCACGAGGCCGGGGGACGCAGCCGGGCGGCCGGTTCGCGCGCGCACGAGAGCGGCGCGCATGCCGCAGGTGCTTATGAGATCGGCGCTCCTGCGGCCAGTGACCAGACCCACGCATTTGGAACTGCCGGGCAGCCCCTCGCGCATGAGGCCGGGGGGCAGCCGCACGCGTTCGAGGGGGCAGGCCGGACGCAGGCGTACGAGGTCAGTGACGGGCGGACCCGGGCGGACCTTCCCGTCGCGGCCGACGCGCCGGAATCGGCGGACGCGGACGTCGCGGCCCGCCGGATGGCCCGGACCGTCTTCGGGGTCGCGCCTGCGGCCGCGCTCGCGTTCGTCCTGACGGCGCTGATCGCGGACCAGCTGCTGAACGCCTCGGACCGCGTGCACCTCGCGCTGTACGTGGCGGCCGTCGTCTTCGCGCTGGCAGCGATCGTGACCTCCCTCGTCAGCGGGCTCCCGGGCGCGGACGGGCCGGTTCCGGGCGCTCCGGTCGCGTTGTTCCGGCGCCTCGGACCGTCCGGAATCCGGGGACTGCGGTTCGCGGTCGCCGCGTCCGCGCTGCCTGTGGGCGCGGTGGTGGCCGTCGCCCGCGTCCACGCGCACGCCCTGGACGGCGGCGACCCCGGCTACGGGATGATCCTGGGCGCGCTCGCCGTCGGCGTGGCGTCGGGCGCGTTCGCCGGGCCGCGGATGCTGGGCCCGTTCAGCCGGCGCCGCCTGCTCGGCCTCTCCTCGACCGCGTCCGCGCTGCTCCTGGCCGTGATCGCGGTCTCGCTGAACCTGGTCGTCGTCGTGTTCGTCGCCGGCTTCCTCGGCGTCGCCGCCGGGATCGCGTGGGCGTCCGCCGCGGCCGTCGTCACCGACAACCCGCTGCGCGTCCGCACGGGAACCGCGCTGGCGCTGGTCATCGCGGCCGTCGCCGTCCCGCTCGGCGCGGGCGCGATCGGCGTCCGGCACGTCGGGCGCGACTTCCCCGGCTCGTCCGCCGCGCTGCTGATCGTCGCCGTGATCGCGCTGGTCGCGGGCCTGATCGCCTACCGCCTGCTGGATGAGCGGACCGGTGTCCCGCTCGTCCCGGACCTCGCGGCGGCGCTGCGCGGCGAGGTGTACGTCCCGCCGTCCGCCGCCTCCGAGGCGGCCACCCCGCGCCGGACGCACGAGCGCGGCGTCTTCATCGTCTTCGAGGGCGGCGAGGGCGCGGGCAAGACCACCCAGTCCCGGCTCGCGGCGATCTGGCTGCGCGACCACGGCTACGAGGTCGTCACCACGCGCGAGCCCGGCGCGACCAAGACGGGCATGCGGCTGCGCGCCCTCCTGCTGGACAGGGAGACCACCGGCCTGTCGTCGCGCGCCGAGACCCTCCTTTACGCCGCCGACCGCGCCGACCACGTCGCGAACGTGATCCGTCCCGCCCTGGACCGGGGCGCGATCGTCGTCAGCGACCGCTATGTCGACTCGACCCTGGCCTACCAGGGCTTCGGCCGCCAGCAGCCGGTCGAGGAGATCGCGGCGGTGAACGCCTGGGGCACCGGCGGCCTGGTCCCGGACCTGACCGTCCTGCTCGAACTGCCGCCGGAGAAGGGCCTGAACCGGCTCTCCAGCCCCGCCGACCGGATCGAGTCCGAGCCCCGCGAGTTCCACGAGCGCGTCCTGTCCGGCTTCCGGGCTCTCGCCGAGGCCGAGCCGGAGCGCTACCTCGTCCTGGACGCGAGCCGTCCGGAGACGGAGATCCGCCGCGAGATCCAGGACCGAATCCGCGACATCCTCCCCGACCCCGTCCCCGCCTCCACCGAGGACGCCACCAGCACCTTCCCCGCCATCACCGACTGACCCCACCCCCCGCGCGCCCCCGCCCTGCCCCGTCTCGGCCGCTCTCCGGCCGGGTCGCTTCTTCGTGTGGCTCGGCCGCCGTGCGGTTCGGCCTCTGTGCTGTTCGCTGGGTCTTGTTTTCTTCGGTCAGCCCTTCTGGCGCGGCGCTTGGGCTCGTGGCGTCGTCGGCTTGGCCGGGTCCGCCGAGCGGCCGGTCCCGTTGTCGTCCCCCCCGAGATCCGAGGTCCGGGAGGGATTGACCGGAGGTGTCGCATCCCCGGGTGGTTATCCACAACCTGTGGGTAACTTCGCGGCGGTCCCGTGAGGCCGGGCAGGGTGGTGGGGAGGGCATGGACGGGGACGGCGCCGTGAGGGGAGGTGAGGCCGTAGCCTTCTCTGCATGAGCGTGTGGGACGACCTGGTGGGGCAGGAGCCGGTGACCGCGCAGCTGCGGTCGGCCGTGGCGGCGTCCGATGGGTCGTCGTCCGGCGCGGGACGGGCGGCGGGCGGCGGCAAGATGGCGCACGCCTGGCTGTTCACCGGTCCGCCCGGTTCGGGGCGCTCGGCCGCCGCGCGGGCGTTCGCGGCCGCGTTGCAGTGCGTCGAGACGCCGCGCGGCTGCGGGCACTGCGCGTCCTGCCACCAGGTGCTCCAGGGCACCCACGCGGACGTCGAGATCATCCGCCCGTCCGGGCTCTCCTACGGCGTGAAGGAGACCCGCGAGCTGGTGCTGCGGGCCTCGTCGTCGCCGAGCGTGGGGCGCTGGCAGGTCGTCCTGTTCGAGGACGCCGACCGCGCCACCGAGGCCGCCGCCAACGCGCTGCTGAAGGCGATCGAGGAACCCCCGCCGCGGACGGTGTGGCTGCTGTGCACGCCGTCCCCCGAGGACATGCTCATGACCATCCGGTCACGCTGCCGCGTGGTCACCCTGCGCACGCCTCCGGTCGCGGCCGTCACCGACGTCCTGGTGCGGCGGGACGGGATCGACCCGGCGACGGCCGAGATCGCGGCGCGCGCCGCCCAGGGCCACATCAGCCGTGCCCGGCGCCTCGCCACCGACCCCGAGGCCCGCAAGCGCCGCGCGGAGGTCCTGGCGATCCCGCGCCGCCTGACCGGCGTGGGCCCAGCCGTCATGGCCGCGGAGGCGCTCGTCAAGGCCGCCGAGGCGGAGGCGAAGGCGACCACCGAGGAGCTCAACGAGTCCGAGACGTCCGCGCTCCGCCAAGCCCTCGGCGAGAGCGCCAAGGGCCGCATGCCGCGCGGCACCGCCGGAGCCCTGAAGGACCTGGAGGACAAGCAGAAGTCCCGGGCCACCCGCCTCAAGCGCGACGCCTTGGACCGGGCCCTGCTCGACCTCGCCTCCTACTACCGCGACGTCCTGACCCTCCAGCTGGGCGCGTCCAGCGACCTGGTCAACACCGAGCTCGATCCCGAGCTCCGCGCGACCGCGGGCAACAGCACCCCGGAGTCCACGCTGCGCCGCCTCGACGCGATCATGGCCTGCCGCGACCGCCTGGACGCCAACGTGAACCCCCTCCTCGCCGTCGAGTCCCTGACCCTGGCCCTCCGCACAACCGGCTGAGGCCCTGCGGAGGGCCGGTTGAGGCCCTGCGCACCGCCGGTTGAGGCCGTGCACACCACTGGCTGAGGCCCTCCGCACCACCCCGGTTGAGGCCCTGTGCGGCCCTCCGCACGAGAGGTTGAGGCCCTGCGCGGCCCTGCGCACCGTCGGTTGAGGCCCTGCGCCACCGGTTGAGGCCTTCCGCGCCAGAGGTTGAGCGGTCAGAGGTCCTGCGCGTCAGCGGCTGAGGGCCTTCGCGTCAGCGGTTGAGGGCCTCCGCGCTGGCGGTTGAGTGGTCAGCGGCGGCCGCCGAAGGTCCAGGCGTGGACCTCGATGTCGGCGTAGCGGTCGGCGGTGAGGACGGCGCGGGCGGCGGCCTTGTCGGTGGCTCGGAGCAGGACGGCGGTGCCCAGCCAGGCGGTGTCGTCGTCGGAGTAGAGGGAGCCGTAAGCGACGAGGTCCTCCTTGTTGGAGGGGAGGTCCAGGTCGGCGGGCTCGCCCTCGCCGAGGCCGAGGACGACGAAGAAGTTCCCGTCCCGGTCGCCGGGGAAGTCCCACATGGTGCGGCCCAGCAGGTCGTGCCAGCGGCGCAGCAGGACGTCGCGGTACGCGCCGGCCTGGTAGCAGGGCTCGTCGAAGGCGAACGCGCGGGCGGCGGCCGGGTCGGGCATGCCCAGGATGTGGACGCTGCCGTAGAGGACGTCGTCGTCCTCGCCGTCGAAGACGGGGCCCCGTGCGGTCATCTTCTCCGCGAACTGGTCCATGTAGGACCAGTGCTCCTCGAGGAGCGCCTTGCGCAGGGGCAGCGAGCCGGCCCGGTCCCGGTGGTAGCAGAAGAACTCCATGAGCGGGTCGACCTCCAGAGGGGTTTCGGTGTGTCCCCGCAGCGTAGAGCCCCCGCCCCCTAGTGGATCAAGGTATTGGGGGCAGGACGGTCTTGCGTTCCCGGCGGACGGGCAGGATGGGGGCATGTCTTATCGCGTCACGTTCGTCTGCACCGGGAACATCTGCCGCTCGCCGATCGCCGAGGCGGTGTTCCGCCACCATGTGGACGAGGAGGGCCTGGACGTCGAGGTGGACAGTTCGGGGACGGGCGGCTGGCACGCCGGGGACGCCGCCGACTCGCGGACGGTCGCGGCGCTGCGCCGGGCCGGATACGCGTCCGCCCACATCGCGCGGCAGTTCGAGCGCGACTGGTTCGACCACTACGACCTGATCATCGCCCTGGACGAGGGGCACCTCGCGGAGCTGCGCGGCATGGCGCCGGACGGCGAGTCCGCCGCGAAGATCCGCCTGCTCCGTGAGTTCGACCCGTCCGCCGGGAACGATCTGGATGTACCGGACCCGTACTACGGCGGCCGGGCCGACTTCGACCACGTTCTGGAGCTGGTCGAGGCCGCCATGCCCGGTCTGCTGGACGAGGTCCGCGCCGGGTTGAAAGAGCGCTGAGGGAGCCCCTGGCCATGCGTGAGCACCTCGAGAAGTTGCTGGGTGAAGGCGTCGCGAGCGTCCATGACCTCGGTGCCAGCCACGCGTGGACGCTGCACCGGGCCGTCCTGCGGGACGGGCGGGAGGTCTTCGTCAAGGCGCTCTCGGGCGACGCAGGGTCCGGAGGGGTGTTCGCGGCGGAGGCCGCGGGGCTGCGGTGGCTGGGGGAGGCCGGGAGCGGGGTGCCCGTGCCGGAGGTCGTGGCGGCCGACGAGCGCATGCTCGTCCTGCCGTGGCTGCCGTCCGAGCGGCCCTCGGCGGACGCCGCGGAGCGTTTCGGCCGGGCGCTCGCCGAGCTGCACGCCGACTCGCCCGGCGCGTTCGGCGCTCCCTGGGACGGCTGCATCGCCGATCTCCCCCTCGACAACACGCTGGACGACCAGGGCTGGCCCCGCTGGTACGCGCAGCGGCGGCTGGAGCCGTTCCTCCGCCTGGCCGCCCGCCATCTGAGCCAGGCCGACGTCCGGCTGTTCGAGCGGGTCATGGACGGGATCGAGGAGCTGGCCGGGCCGCCGGAGCCGTCCTCGCGCATCCACGGGGACCTGTGGTCGGGCAACGTCCAGTGGACGGGCGGCGGCGCGATGCTGATCGATCCCGCCGCGCACGGAGGCCACCGGGAGACCGACCTCGCCATGCTCGCGCTGTTCGGATGCCCCGAGCTGGGCCGCGTCCTCGCGGCCTACGACGAGGCGTTTCCCCTGGCGGACGGCTGGCGCGAGCGCGTCCCGCTCCACCAGCTCCACCCGCTGCTCGTCCACGTGGCGCTGTTCGGGGAGTCGTACCGCACGTCCGCCGTCGAAGCCGCTCGCGCCGCCCTGGCCCTCGGCTGACGCGAGCCTCCGCCCGGTTCCCGCGTCGGCCGCCAGCGCGCCCGCCGTCGCGCCCGTCGCCCGTTGCGCGCCCGTCGCCCGTTGCGTGCCCCGCCGCCGTCCGCTGTCGCTCGCCTCGGCCGGTTCGAGCAGGAAGGGCGTTCAGGAAGCGTTCAGTGTCGCGCGAATCCGTCAAATCAGTAATCATTGCCGTTTGTCGCAGGGAGAAGTGCAGTCGACCAAGCCGCGGAAGGCGGCGGGCGGAGTTCGGATGGCTGGCGGGAAGACGGAGACGCGGGTAGGCGCGACCTGGCGGAACGCGGTCCCGGTCGGGGTGGCCGTGATCGGCGCGCTCGTGATCGGGGCGGGTGTCGACACCGTCCACCGGCACCCGTGGTCGCACAAGAAGAAGGCCGCGACGAACGCCGGATCCACGGCCGCGACGAAGAAGGGCGACGCCAAGCCGCGGTTCGTCGTCGGCGTGCGGCGGGGCGGGGACGCGCTCGTCGTCCGGGACGTGAAGTCCGGACGCGACGTCGGCCTTCCGGTGGCGGCCCCGGCGGGACGCCGGTTCCAGCGCATCGCCCCGGGGCCGGGGGACTCCTACGTCGTGGCGTCCTACGCCTCCCGCCAGGTCATGTTCCACCGGCTCAACCTCGGCAAGGACGGCCGGCCCTCGACGTTCACCGCCGTTCCGCGCGCGGTCGTCAAGGGCGTGTCCACCGCGTTCTCGGACATGGCGGTCACTCCGGACGGCGCGACGATCGCCTACGTCACCTACCGGAACGGGACCGTGGGCAGGCTGGACGTCCTGTCCACCCGGACCGGGACGACCAAGACCTGGAAGACGAAGTCCGCGGCCCGGATCGGCAGCCTCTCGTGGGCGGGTAACACCCTGTCCTTCCTGTGGAGCCCGCAGCCGCGCGCGGGCGCCCGCCGCCCGGCGGCCGCCTCGACGGCAGCGCCGCAGGTCAGGACGCTGAACACGGCCGGCCCGGCCGGTGATCTGAAGCTCAGCAAGCCGGTGCTGCGGCTGCCCGCGGGCACCGAGGCCGCCGTCCTGAGCCCCGACGGCCGGACGATCGTGGCCGGCGTCGAGTCGCCCACCCGGGTGGCGCTGCAGCAGTACTCCACCGCGACCGGACGGCCCGGGAGCGTCCTCTGGGAGCGACCCGGCAAGGCCGGCGTCCGCGGCCTCGACGCCGACAGTTCCGGCGGCCACCTGCTGCTCTCCAGCGACGACGGCAGCCTTTTCGGCCCGGACGCCCGGACGCCCGTCCCCGGCGGAGACCTCTCCGACGTCGCCTGGTGACCCGTCCCGAGAGCGGGGCGCGGATGCACTCGGGTGATACCTCTCACACCGGATGAGGTGCGGACGGCATAGGGTGTGAGGCACGGAACCGGGCGAACGGAGCGAAACCGTGGGCATGGTGATGGCCGTCAGCTTCACCCGATACGGACGGCTCTACTACCTCGACCCCGGCCCCCACGAGCCCAAGGTCGGAGACCGCGTGCTCGTCCCGACGGACGCCGGGCCCGAGGTCGCCGAGTGCGTGTGGGCGCCGCAGTGGGTGTCGGAGGAGATCGGCGGGCTGCCCGTGTGCGCCGGGCTCGCGGGCGAGGAGCACCTGTCCCGGGACGACGCGAACCGCCGCCGCCGCGCCGAGGGGCGGGCGATCGCCAAGCGGCTGATCCGCAAGCACGAGCTGCCGATGAAGGTGATCGGGGTGGACTACCTCGACACCGACAACGTCTTCAAGATCTACTTCTCCGCGCCGCACCGGGTGGACTTCCGGGCGCTGGTCCGCGACCTGGCCCGCAACATCCGCGCCCGGGTGGAGCTGCGCCAGGTCGGGCCGCGCGACGAGGCGCGGCTCCAGGGCGGGATCGGCCCCTGCGGACGCGACCTGTGCTGCGCCACCTTCCTGAAGGACTTCGAGCCCGTGTCCGTCCGCATGGCGAAGGAGCAGGACCTTCCGGTCAACCCGCTCCGCATCGCGGGCGCCTGCGGACGCCTCATGTGCTGCCTCAAGTACGAGCACCCGCTCTACGTGCAGGCGCACGAGCGGATGCCAAGGCTCGGCTCCCGCGTCGAGACGCCCGAAGGCAGCGGCCAGGTCGTCGGCCGGAACGTTCCGTCCGACACCGTCACGGTCCGGCTGACGAGCGGCGGCCGGTGCTCCTGCCCGTCCGCGTCGGTCTGCTCCCCGCGCCGTCAGCACGACGAGGCGTACGGCACGGACGAACGCCCGGCGGGGCCGTCCGACGCTGGGGCCGCCGTGCCGTCCGGCGGCCCGCAGGTCACGCCGTCCGGTGCTGGGGAACGCCGCGCCACGCCCGCTGACCTGGTCGAACGCCATGACGCGGCGCACGGCTCCGAGGAGCGGCAGGCTGGGGCGGCGGAGGAGGGGACCACCGGATGAGGAGAGTCCGATGACGTTCGTCCCGGAGCACGAGCCGGTCGTCGTCCGGGCCGGCGAGGCCGAGGCGATCGGCCGCCCGCCGTCGTCCGGCCGCCTGATCGTGGACGCCGACGCGACCGGCGGCGCGCTCAGCAGTCAGCGGATCATCCTCGCCGACGGCGCGAACGGCGCGACACCGCACCACCACCGCACCGCCAGCGAGTTCTTCCACATCCTCGGCGGCGCGGCGCAGATCCTCTGCGGGGACGAGATCCTGACCGCGGAGGAGGGTGACACGGTCGTCGTCCCGCCGAACACCGCGCACGCGTTCGGCGCGCTGCCCGGCCGGGACGCCGACATCCTGATCATCATCACGCCGGGCGTCCGGCGGTTCGACTACTTCCGCCTGCTCGACCGGCTCGGCGGCGGCGAGGACGTCCTGCAGGAGCTGATCGACTCGCAGGAGCGGTTCGACAACCACTTCCTCGACAGCCCCGCCTGGACGTCCGCCCGCTCCTGACACCCCGGCCGGGACGCTACGGACGCTCCTGCAGGACGCCGTCCACGTAGATGTCGACCTTCTCGTTGTAGAAGCTGACGAGCCCCGCGATGTCCCGGCTCTCGGGCAGCGGCGTGGGGTACGACCAGACGACGTCCTTGTGGACGGTGTCGCCGGCACGGACCGACCAGTACTCGGCCGTCCCCTTGTACGGGCAGCCGGTCGCGGTGTCGGTGTGCTCGAGCAGGTCCATCCGGACATGCGTCTTCGGCAGGTAGTACCGGACCGGAAGCCCGGTCTCGAACAGCAGGCGCGGGCTGCCGGACTCGGCGACCGTCACCCCGTCCACCTCCACCCGGACCCGCCGCGAGCTGGGCAGGATGTCCACCCGGTGGTACGGGCTGCGCGGATGGACGAAGACCTCCTGGTCCTCCTCGAACCAGGCGTCCATGGCGTCCCAGTCCAGCCGGACGAGGCCGCGCAGCTCCTCGACCGGGGAGTCCTTGTAGCGGATCGCCGCGCCCTTCGCCTCGGCGTTCCCGGCCCGGACGGTGTACGACGTGGCGTCGCCCCGGCTCGGCGACCGCCGTCCCGGCCCGTCCTCGACCAGTTCGGCGCGGATGTCCTCGACCGGGATGTAGTAGGCCAGGAAGTGCGTGCCCTCCCAGACCAGCACCGGACGGAGCGTGTCCGCCACCACGTGCCCGTCCAGAAACGCCCGCACCCGCCTGCCGCTCTGCTCCATGCGTACCCGCGTCCGCTGCCCGTCCTGTGCGCTCATGACTCGCGCAACAGCGTGACACCGCCCGCTATTTCACCGGGACGAGGCTGGCCCCAGGGGTGCCCGGCCCCGTAGCGTGGGCGGCGGTGTACAAGCCGCGACGACGGGGTGATCAGGTGCGGGCAGCGAGGTGGACGAGCGCGCTGGCCGCGCTGACGCTGACGATCGCCACCGGATGCGACGGAGGGAAACACGGCGGCGCGGCGGCGTCCCCGCACGAGGCCCCGCCCGGGCTCGAGGCCTTCTACTCCCAGAAACCGCACTGGACGTCCTGCGGCGGCGGCATGGAGTGCACGAACGTCAAGGTGCCGCTCAACTACGCCAAGCCGTCCCAGGGGCAGATCAGCCTGGCGCTGATCCGGATGCCCGCCGAGGACAAGGGGCAGCGCATCGGGTCGTTGCTCACCAACCCGGGCGGTCCGGGCGGTTCCGGTGTGGAGTTCGTCCGGCAGACGGGGCGCGCCTTCGGCGACAAACTCCGCCGCCGCTTCGACATCGTCGGCTTCGACCCGCGCGGCGTGGGCGGGAGCTCGCCCGTCCGCTGCATGACCGGGCCCCAGCTCGACCGCTTCTTCGCCACCGACGCGTCCCCGGACGACCCGCGGGAAGTGAACACCCTGGCGGCCGAGAGCAAGCAGTTCGCCGACGCCTGCCGGACCAAGGCGGGCCGCGAGCTGCCCTACGTCGGCACTCCCGACGCCGCCCACGACATGGACGTGATCCGCGCCGCCCTGGGCGACCAGAAGCTGTCGTACTACGGCGCGTCCTACGGCACCTACCTGGGCGCCGAGTACGCGAGCCAGTTCCCGACGAAGATCCGTTCCCTCGTCCTGGACGGCGCGATCGACCCGCGCACCTCGTCCACCGACATGCTCGTCGAGCAGGCCAAGGGCTTCGAGACCGCCCTGCGCGCCTTCGCCGCCGACTGCGTCAAGCAGGGCGACTGCCCGATCGGCACCGACCAGGACGCCGCCGTCGCCAAGGTCGGCGAGCTGCTCCGCCAGACCGACCGGACCCCGCTCCGCAACACCCGCGACTCCCGCCAGGTCACCGAATCCTGGGCGACCATGGGCATCGCGACCGCCCTCTACGCCAAGGAGACCTGGCCGTTCCTCCGCCAGGGCCTCTCCGCGGCCCTCACCCGCGGCGACGGCACCCTCCTGCTCGCCCTCGCCGACCAGATGGTCGAGCGCAAGCAGGACGGCTCCTACAGCAACCAGACCGACGCCAACATGGCCGTCAACTGCGTGGACAAGCCCAACCCGCCGGACGTCCCGACCTACAAGAAGGCCGCCGACCAGGCCGCCAAGGTGGCGCCCCGCTTCGGCCCCTTCGTCGTCTGGGGCGGCCTGCCCTGCGTCTACTGGGCCGTCCAGACGAAGCGGAAGCCGCAGGCGATCACCGCCAAGGGCGCCCCGCCGATCCTGGTCATCGGCACCCTCCGCGACCCGGCCACCCCCTACAAGTGGGCCCAGGGCCTGGCGTCCCAGCTCTCCTCGGGCGAGCTCCTCACCCTCGACGGCGACGGCCACACGGCCTACCTCCAGGGCAACAGCTGTATCACCGCGGCGACCGACGACTACCTCGTCACCGGAACCCCGCCCAAGAAGGGCACCGTCTGCCACTGATTCCCACACACCCCCGAGAAGGCGCTAGACTCCTCTACGGCACGCCGCCTTAGCTCAGTCGGCAGAGCGATTCACTCGTAATGAATAGGTCATCGGTTCGATTCCGATAGGCGGCTCGCAGGTAGAGGCCCCCTTCCGATCTTCGGAAGGGGGCCTTCTGCTTACGCCCTTGCTAACAGGCCCCTCCGGGTGAACGCCTCGGCGCCCCTGACGTCGTGGTTCCCGGCGAAAAGGGCCGTGGGGTTAGCGGCTCACTCGGGTCTCGGTGCCCGCGAGCACGTTGCCCGGGTCGATGGCGACCAGGACGAACGAGGCCCCTGAGGGGTCGGCGTACACGTTGAAGTTCGCCGAGCTGTCGCCCAGGTGGAACGACGCCTTGCCGCTGCAGTCGCTCTTGATGTTGTAGGAGAGCGTGATCGGGGTGTGGTCGTTCACCAGCGCGCTCTTCACCACGAAGGTGGCGATGCCGGTCCCGCCGCCCTTGCCGTCGAAGTAGTCGAGGCCGCCCGTGGAGATCGGGACGCTCTCGCCGCTCGCGGGCACCGACGTGCCGTTGGCGCCGAAGATGTAGTGCCCCTTCAGCGTGGCGTTGCTGCACTGGATCGACTTGCCGGGCACGGCGGTGTCGGCGTTGGAGGGGCCGCCGAACGCGAGGGTGCCCGCGGTGGCCAGGGCGCCGGCCGAGGCGAGGACGGCGATGCTCTTGCGCGGGCCGATCCGGGAGATGAGTGATCGGGACATGGGTCGCTCCTCTTCTGGATGTGCGGCGCGTGACAGCTCAGGCGCACTGGTATCAGGGGAATGCTGACATCACTCGCAACCCGAGGCTTCTTCTCTTTTGCGGTCATGACGGCCTGATCTGGCCGGAACCGTGGCCGCTCGGGAGGCGGCCGCCGATGAGGGCGCACAGCGTCCGGGCGGGTCTCGGCGGGACGGGTGGGATCGGGTTGTCGATAGCCTCGTTCGGTGGACGGGTTGCGGGACGAGGTCGAGGCGCTTCTTCGGGGCTGGCACGAGTACGAGGTGTCGCGCGGGGCTCCGGAGATCATCGACTTCGACTGCGCGCCGTCCGCCGACGGGGATGAGCCGGTCGGGGACCGGCTCACGCTTCGGACCCGGTTGCTGGAGCTGCGGGACGGGGCGTCCGGATGGACGGCCTCGCGGCTGGACGCCGATATCGCTTATGCCGGGGCGTTGCTGGGGGAGCGGCTGCCGCTGGGGGAGTACGTCCGGGCCACGCAGGGGTGTGAGGCGCTCGGCTGGACGGACGAGTACATCGCGCATCGACGTGACCTTGCCCGGGAGGCGCTCGCCGAGGTCGGTGTCTCGTGGGGGCCGGGCAGCGCGCGCGAGCTGCGGGCCGTCGAGGGAGACGTCCCGAATGCGGACGCACCGGACGCGATCAGGGCCGCGGCCGACGAGTTCGAGGGCGTCGTGCGCGGGCTCACCGGGAGTGACGCGCCGTTCGAGCTGCGCATCGAGCCCGCCGACGTCGATGCCTACTGGGCCTACTGGCTGGATGGCGCGGGAAGCCGCGTCCGGCTGCGGCTCAATCTGCGCAACATCGCGTTCAGCGAGGTCGCGGCCAGGCAGTTCGCGTTGCATGAGGTGCTCGGGCACGGGCTGCAGAGCGCCAGTTGGTCGGCGCGCTGTGCGGCTGAGGACGTGCCGTGGGTGCGGCTGATGTCCGTCCACGCGCCGCACCAGGTCCTGCTGGAGGGGCTGGCGCAGGCGTTGCCGCTGTTCGCCGCGCCGGACGACCCGATGCTGCGGACGCGCGTCCGGTTCGAGCATTACAACCAGCTCGTCCGGGGCGGGCTGCACGTGGCGTTGAACGACGGTGTGTCCGTTGAGGAAGTGGCCGAGCGGGCGAGGCGCGACCTGCCCTGGACGTCGGACGCGGGGATCGCCGACCTGCTGAGCGACCGGGGCGCGGACCCGCGGCTGCGGTCGTACCTGTGGGCGTATCCGGCGGGTATCGACTGGTTCGTGAGTCTCGCCGAGGCGGGAGATCCGGAGCTGCACCGGACGGTTCTCCAGGCCGCCTACCGGGATCCGCTCACGCCGTCGGGCCTTGCCGCGTTGTGGCCGTCCGGGCCGGCGATCGGGGGCGGCGACCGATGAACCAGATCATGGCGGCGGCCTTCGCCGCGCTCGCGCTCGGGGTTCTGGTCGTGCTCGGCACCGGGTTCTGGACGTTCCGCAAGGGGGATGTCCTGGAGAGCCGCGTGGTGGGGGCCGGCGTCGCGGTGGCGCTGTCCGGCTGCGCGCTGATGAGCCTGGACCAGCGGTGGGCGTTCTGGCTGACGCCGGTCGCGCTGGTCGCGATGGCGGCGGTCGTCGTCCGCCGGACGGTCAGGCCCCCGCGGAAGGCTCCGCGGACGCCGCCTCACGAAGGCTGAGCGCACTGACGTGCGGTGATCCGTCCCGCTCGGCGATCGCGTCCGCGAGGGCGAGGAACTGGGCGGGCGGGATCCGCCGGTTGCGCGAATCGAGCAGGCGCACCCGGAAGCCGCGCCTGCGCCCCGGATCCCGGACGACCATCGCGATCACGCCGGTCTGCGGCCCGGACGGATGGTCCTGCGCCTCGGCCCATTGCAGGTGGACGTCCGCCTTCGCGAGGTCGAACCGGCATATCCGGAACGCCCGCTGGACGGCGAGCGTGCCGCCCTCCAGCCAGACCCGGTAGCGGAACGTCCTGAGGACGGCCGTGATCAGCAGTCCGGCGACGAAGACGAACGCGATCAGCCCGATCGTCCATCCGGCGGGGCCGAAGCCCCGTCCGAGCGCGGTCGCGAGCCAGCCGAACGCCGGGAGGAGGCCTGCGGCGAGCGCCACCGCCTCGATCTTCATGGCCCTGGTGACGCCGATGTCGAGCCGGGTCGTCCCGTCCACATGCCGCCTAGGTGACGAGTTCGGCCGTTTCGGCCGCCGGGGTCAGGTGCTGGGCGAGGATCGCGCGGTGGGTGACCACGGCGTCGGCGTGCCGGCTGCGGCCCTCGTCGGTGAGGGTGACGAAGACGCCGCGCCGGTCGGACTCGCACATCCCGCGCTGGACCAGCCCGCTCTTCTCCAGGCGGGCGATCGTGCGGGACAGGGCGCTCTGGCTGAGGTACATGTCCGCGGCGATCTCCTGGACGCGGCGCTGCTCGCAGCCGGCCTCGACGAGGCGGTCCAGGGTCTCGAACTCGCTCATGGTCAGGCCGTGGGCGTCGTGCAGCGCGCGGTCGAGCGCGCAGGCGACCGTGTTGTAGCGGGTCACCAGGGATCGCCACTGGTCGACCAGGCCGGGGTGGGGAGCCATGCCGCGCATCCTACCCGGCGCCGGCATCCGATGCACGCGAATTAAATTCGTGAGAAATTAATGCTTGGACATTGAATGCATGTGCATGTATCGTCCTGCCCCGTGACCATCACCGAAACCTCCCCTGTGTCCACGACCGGCACGCCGTCGTCCCCGGACGCGCCGGTCGAGCAGAGCTGGACCCCCAGGCTGTGGGGCGTGCTCGCGGTGCTGTGCGCCGTGCTGTTCCTCGACGGGCTGGACGTGTCGATGGTGGGCGTCGCGCTGCCGTCCATCGGCACCGAGCTCGGACTCTCCACCACCTCCCTGCAGTGGATCGTCAACGGCTACGTCCTCGGCTACGGCGGCCTGCTGCTGCTCGGCGGCCGCACCGCCGACCTGCTGGGCCGCCGCCG
>NZ_JBFAOF010000035.1:0-21201 GCF_040675125.1 Spirillospora sp. NPDC049652
CACGATCGGCGGACGCGGCGCCTGCTGCGTGCCGCCGCTTCCGGCCGTGCTCGGGGCCGGGGCCGTGGTCGGGCTGCTGTGCGTGGCCGTCGCGGGCCGGATGATGTCGTTCTGGAAGATCCTCGTCGTCGTGGGCTGGGCCCAGGTGGCGTTCCACCTGGCGTTCACCGCGTTCAGCGGGCCGGGCATGCACCACGGGTCGATGCCGCCGCCCGAGACGGTGGCGGGTGGTCTGACCTGGTCGATGCTGGCCGGGCACGCGCTCGCCGCGGTCGCCGCGTCGGTGCTGCTCGCCGGGGCCGAGCGCGCGCTGTGGTGGCTGGGCGGCGCGGTGTTCGCCGTCGCCGCCGTCGTCCTGCTGGTGCTCGGCCGCCCGGTCGTCCCCGGCCGGACGCCCCGGATCGCGGTCGCCGACGTCCCCGCGCCCCGGCTCGGCGTGCTGCTCGCCCGGGCGGTGCTGCGCCGCGGCCCGCCGGTGGCGCCGCCGCACGCCGCCTGAGCCCTCCCCTTCGGCCGGTGGGCCGGTCAGGCGTGCCTCGCATGCCCGAACACCACCGGACCACAGGGAACGCACCCCCATGTTCAACCGCAGAGCACTCGCGGCCGTGACGGCCGCCGTACTGACCGCCGCCGGATGCGCGGACGCGGACGCCGGTTCCTCCGGCGCGCCCGACGGCGTCCCGGCCTCGCCCGGCAGGACGACCTATCCGTTCACCATCGACAACTGCGGAAAGAAGGTGACGTTCACCCGTCCGCCCCAGCGCGTGCTCATCCTCAACGGGACGTCCGTGGCCGAGTCCGAGAGCTTCGTGCTGCTCGGGCTACAGGGCCACGTCCTCGCCAACGCCCAGTCATACGGCGTCTCGGACGACCCGTCGATGACGGCGCGCGTGGCGGCGCTGCCCAAGCGCGGCCTCACGATGAACCGCAACTTCGAGGTGCCGGCCGAGCAGACGCTCGCCGCCAAGCCCGACCTGGTCGTCTCGACCTGGTCGGGCGGCTTCGACCCCAAGCGCGGGCTCGCCACCCGCGAGCAGCTCGCCGCCGCCGGAGCGAACACGCTGGTCAACCCGGTCAACTGCGCCCTCGGCAAGCCGTCGGCGAGTCCGGCCGAGAAGAAGGCGTACGAAGGGGTGTCGATCGACTCGTCCCGGACGTTCCTGATGCTGCTCGGCCGGATCTTCGACGTCCAGTACAAGGCCGCGGACGTGGCTCGCGACCTGCGGAAACGCGTGGACGACGTCCGCCGTGCGGTCGCCGGCAAGCCCGCCCGGAAGGTCCTGCTGGCCTATCCCGGGATGGCGATGATGAACGCGAACGGGCTGCCCGCCGTCATGACCGGGCGCATCACCGACGACGTGATCCGCGCGGCGGGCGGCGTCAACGCCTTCGCGGGCCGCGACCGCGACACGACGAACACCCTCAACAAGGAGCAGCTCGCGTCCGCGCAGGTGGACGTGCTGGTCATCGGTGTCTTCTCGGCCAAGGAGGACCCGGCCGGCGAGGCGCGCGCGCTGTTCGCCGCGTACCCGCAGTGGTCGGCGTCCCGCACCCGGACCTACACGACCGTGTCGGACGGCGCGTTCCTCGGCCCGCTCAACGCCTGGGCCGTCGAGCGCATCGCGAAGGCGGTGCACGGTGTCGGCTGACTCCCTCACGGCGGACGCCGCCGCGTCCCGGCCGCGTGTGGGCGTCCGCCGCCCGCACCTCGTGTCCGGGGCCTGGACGGGCGTGCTCGTGGCCGGGCTCGCGGTGGCGCTGGGCGGCGCGTGCGTCGTCGCGATCTCGCTCGGCTCGGTCACCGTCCCGCTCGGCGCGACGTGGCGGGTGATCGTCGCGCATCTCACCGGGAACGGCGGCGCGGACCCGCTGCACGACCAGGTCGTCTGGGACATCCGGACGCCGCGCGTGCTGGTCGCCGCGCTCGTCGGGGCCGGGCTGAGCGCGGCGGGCGTCGCGCTCCAGGCGCTCGTCCGCAACCCGCTCGCCGACCCGTACGTGCTCGGGATCTCGTCCGGCGCGTCGCTGGGCGCGGTGCTGGTCGCGGCGGTCGGCGCGCCCGCGCTCGGCGGGCTCGGCGTGACGGGCGCGGCGTTCGTCGCGGCGCTGGCCGGCGTCCTGCTCGTGTACGTGCTGGCGCAGCGGGGCGGACGGCTGCTCGACTCGCGGCTCGTCCTCGCCGGCGTCGCCGTCGGGTACCTGTGCCAGGCGGCGACCAGTTATGTCCAGTTGCAGCTCGACCCGTCGGAACTGCAGCGGCTGATGTTCTGGCTGATGGGCAGCATCGCGGGCGCCACCTGGAACGACCTGGGCCTTCCCGCCGCCGTCATCGCCGTCTGCACCGGTTTCCTGCTGTTGCAGGCCCGGCACCTGAACGCGCTGCTCGCCGGGGACGACGCCGCGACCGCGCTCGGCACCCCGGTCCGGACGCTGCGGATCACGCTGCTCGCCGTCGCGTCGCTCCTCACCGCCACGGCGGTCAGCGTCGTCGGCGGCATCGGGTTCGTCGGCCTGATGGTGCCGCACGCCGCGCGGTTCGCCGTCGGGGCCGACCACCGCCGCGTCCTGCCCGTCGCGACGCTGCTCGGCGCGGTGTTCCTCGTCGTGGTGGACCTCGCGACCCGCACCGTGGACCGGCCGAACGAGCTGCCCGTCGGGGTGTTCACGACGGCGATCGGCGTGCCGTTCTTCCTGTGGCTGCTCCGCCGCCGGACGGGAGGGGCCTCCTGATGCGCCTCGACCTCGCGGACGTCACGGCCACCGTCGACGGCGCCGACATCGTCACCGGCGTCCGGCTGACCGCCGAGCCCGGCCACTTCGTCGGGCTGATCGGCCCCAACGGCAGCGGCAAGTCGACGCTGCTGCGCACGGTGTACCGGACGCTGCGTCCCAGCACCGGCGTCGTCTCGCTGGACGGCGACGACCTCTGGCGGATGCGGCCCCGCACGGCCGCCCGCCGCCGCGCCGCCGTCACCCAGCACGGCGATCCCGGCGGCGAGTTCACCGTCGCCGAGGTCGTCGCCATGGGCCGCGGCCCGCACCAGGGCCTGCTCGACCGCGAATCGGGCGACGACCGGGCCGTCATCGCCGAGTCCCTGGAACGCGTCGGCATGGACGGCCGGGCCGACCGGCTGTTCTCGACCCTGTCCGGAGGCGAGCGCCAACGCGTCCTGCTGGCCCGCGCGCTGGCGCAGCGCGCTCCGCTGCTCGTCCTGGACGAACCGACCAACCACCTGGACGTGGGCGCGCAACTGGGCCTGCTCGACCTGGTCCGCTCGCTCGGCCTCACCGTGCTCGCCGCCCTGCACGACCTCGACCACGCGGCCGCCTACTGCGACCACGTCGTCGTCCTGCGGGACGGACGGGTCCGGGCGTCGGGCCCGCCCCTGGAGGTCCTCACGCCCGAGTTCATCGCCGAGGTGTTCGGCGTGCGCGCCCACATAGGGCCGCATCCGCTCACCGGCCGTCCGCACATCGCCATCGCCTCCCTGGACTGACGGGAGCCGTCCGAAAGCCGGACATGCCCTGAACGGCCGAAGCGGCGATCGAGGGATCTCGATCGCCGCTTCGGCCGGAGGGTCCTGCCCCGCCCACTCAGAGGCTGCGGGCGGTGATGTCGCCGTTAGGCGTGGTCGCGTGGATCTCGAGTCCGGCGGTGCCGTCGTTCTTGAGGGCGTTGCTCACCCGGCCGTGGGAGGTCTCCGCGTCCAGCGAGGCCGAGACCCCGGCGGCGGCGGTGACCGAGATGTCACCGGACCGGGTCGCGAGCACGAGCTTGCCGCCCGCGGCCTCCGCGATCCGGATCGCGCCGCGCGCGGTGCTGATCTCGGCGGATCCACCCAGCCGCCCGACCTCGACGTCGCCGTCCACGGCCGTGAGCCGGAGCTCGGCGACCTCCTCCAGCTTGATGTCGCGATAGGCGCCCTCGAAGGAGACGTCGCCCAGCCGTCCGGTGGTGGCGAGCTCGGCGCTCTCCGTCTTCGCCTCGACCCGGGAACGGGCGGGAAGTTGGACGGTCACCTCCACCGACCCGGTCGAGCCGAGGTGCTGGCGCCCCACCGGCGTCTCGATCCGCAGCACACCGTCGGCGAAGGCGACCGCGGTCTGCTCGGCGGCCTTGACGTCCCGGCCCTTGGAGTCGTTCGCGGGCAGGACCGTCACGGTGGTCTCCGTCTGCTCCGCCGCGACGAACCGGACGCGCCCGGCCGGAACGTTCAGGACGACGGTGATCGGGGCGGTGGTGTCGAACTTCTGCATGGTGCGCTCCTGGGGGGATGGGGGCGGCTCCGCGCCGCCTTCTCTTTCCAACAACGCAAACGCTACGTTGCCTTTCCAGTTTCAGCAAGTCTGTCATTGCATCCAATACCTATTTGTGCATGTCAGAGCATAAAATCGTTGCGATGCAGTCGAGCTTAACGCAATAAGAGTCGTCCGAAGCGTTGCATTTAATGAAGGTGAACGCTACCTCGATCGCGACGGTGCCCCTCGGCCGGCCACTGCGACTCAGTGGCAGTCCTGGGCGGCGACGACCAGGTAGAGGCCGATGTAGTGGGACGAGTCGAGCGTCCAGAAGCCCCACGCGACGCCCTGTCCGAGGCGCAGTTCATAGAGGGCCCGGCCCAGGCGCGTCTCGGCCGGGGGGTCCTGGGCGCCGGCGACCTTCGCCTTCAGCCCGTCCCACTGCCGCGACAGCCAGGCGACCCCGTCGTCCGGCGTGCGGGCGACCTGGTCGACGAGCCGCGCGGGCTTCCGCAGCCACTCCTGGACGACCAGGGGCGCGAGGTCAGAGGCCGGATCCCGCCGCTCGGCGTCGTTCCGGTACTGGTCGGCGGTCGCGCGCCACACATGGCAGTGCCAGTGCACGCCCTTGTCCGCCCACGCCGCCGGCTCGCCCTTCCAGAAGTCGTAGTCGAACGACCGCGAGTTCACGCGCACTCCCCTCGTAGCGCCGTCCCCGCCCCTCAGAGCGGAGCCTGATACCGACCCGCGCGAAGACGCCGCAGGCCGTCGGCGTGGCGGCTTTGGGAGCCGCGTCGAACCCGCCCTTCTCCCCACCCGAAACCAAGTCCGCAGGTCGGCGGCTTGCGGCGGGCGCAGGACGGTCGGCGGTTGACAGGGGGCGACCCTCGACCTAATATCTTCTTCAACGCAGAGACTTCATCAGAGAAGTAGATGCTATCAAGAAGGAGAATGCCATGAACGCCGCCGACACCGCCGCCATCACCGCCGTCCTCGACCGCCTGACCGCCGCCTGGGACGCCGGCGACGGCGCCGCCTACGGAGCCGAGTTCACCGCCGACGCCACCTACATCACCTACGTCGGCACGCTCTACCAGGGCGCGGACGACATCGCGCACGCCCACCAGGTCCTGTTCGACAGCTTCCTGAAGGGCACCAAGCTGGCCTCCGAGACGCAGGGCATCCGGCTGACCGGCCCGGACACCGCCCTGGTCATCACGCGCGGCGCGACCTACAAGGGCGACCGGCCCGCCAAGCTCGACAAGGTCCAGACCTACACGTTCGTGCGCGGGGCGGACGGCGCGTGGCGGGTCGCGGCGTTCCAGAACACCAAGCGGAAGCCGCTGATGGAGGCCATCTCCTTCAAGTTCCAGCCCGCCACCAAGCCCGCCGCCTGACGCGCTCCGAACCCGACCGAACCCGAAGGACCCTTATGGCCTCCGTCGCCGTCGTCGGCGCCACCGGACGCACCGGACGCCTCATCGTGGAGCGCGCCCTCGCCGCCGGACGCTCCGTCACCGCCATCGCCCGCCGTCCCGAAGCGCTCGGCATCGAGCATCCGCGGCTGACCGTCAGGGCCGCGGACGCGACCGACCCGGCCTCCCTCCGCGCGGCCCTGACCGGCCACGACACCGTCGTCTCCGCGCTCGGAGCGACCGGGCGCGGCCCTACCGACCTCTACTCGGCCGGCACCGCCGCCATCGCCGGGGCGCTCCCGGAGGGCGCGCGGCTCGTCGTGATCTCGTCCGCCGGGCTCGCCGTCCCGGCGGACGCCGGGCCCGGCGCCCGCCTCGCCGCCCGCGCCCTGCGCCGGCTCATGCGGCACGCGTACGCCGACATGGAGCGGATGGAGGCGCTGCTCGCCGCGTCCGGCCTGGTGTGGACGGCCGTCCGCCCGACCGGCCTGACCGACCGTCCGGGCTCGGGCCGGCCGCGCGTCTCGATCGGGGCGGCCGAGCGCGTCGGGAACCGGACGTCCCGCGCCGACCTGGCCGCCTTCATCGTCGACCACCTCGACGACCCGCTCACCTTCACCCGCCCGGTCGCCGTCTCGTCCTAGCAGGCCAGAGCGGGACGGTGATCAAGAGGGACGGGTCAGGGCGCGGTTATTGGGGATCTCTCTCTGTGGAGAGGGAGATGTGACGATCGCGGTGACCTCTGCTCGTCGGGGGGACGCCGCGGAGGAGGGCACGGCACATGGCGCTGTTCGGCGATCTGACCCGACGCAAACCGATCGACCGGATCGAGGACGACACGGGCGGCGGGGCGGGCGGCGGGCCCGCGCTGACCCGGACGCTCGGGCTCTGGCAGCTCACCGCCATCGGCATCGGCGGCATCATCGGCGCCGGGATCTTCTCGCTCGCCGGAGCGGTCGCGCACGAGGACGCCGGGCCCGCCGTCCTCATCTCGTTCCTGGTCGCCGGGATCGCCAGCGCCGCCGCCGCGCTGTCCTACGCCGAGTTCGCCGGGCTGATCCCGCGCGCCGGGTCCGCCTACACCTACGGGTACGCGGTGCTCGGCGAGTTCACCGGCTGGGCGATCGGCTGGGACCTGCTGCTGGAGTACACCGCGATCGTCGCGGTCGTCGCGATCGGGATATCCGGCTACTTCAGCGACCTGCTCGGCTTCCTGCACGTGGACCTGCCGAACTGGATGATGGGCGCGCCGGGCACCGAACCGGCCGGGACGACCCCGCACAGTTACAAGATCAACCTGTTCGCGGCGCTGCTCTGCCTGCTCATCGCCTGGGTGCTGAACCTCGGCATGAAGAACGCGGCGCGGTTCGAGTCCGCGCTGGTCTACCTGAAGGTCGGCATCGTGCTGCTGGTCATCGTGGTGGGCGTCTTCAAGATCAACACCGGCAACTACTCGCCGTTCTTCCCGCACGGCTGGGGCGGCGCGTTCACCGGGGCCGCGACGGTCTTCTTCGCCGTGTTCGGCTACGACGCGATGAGCACGGCGGCCGAGGAGTCCAAGGACGCGCAGCGGCACATGCCGAAGGCGATCCTGCTGTCGCTGGCGGTCTCGATGGTGCTCTACGTGGCGGCCTGCCTGGTGCTGACCGGCATGGTCCCCTACACCGACATCAACCCGAACGCCGCGTTCTCCTCGGCGTTCAAGTCCGTCGGGATGAACGGCGTCGGGTTCGTCATCGCGGTCGGCGCGATCGTCGGCATCCTGACCGTGCTGTTCACCTTCATGATGGGCGCGACGCGGGTCTGGTTCGCGATGAGCCGGGACGGCCTGCTGCCCGCCTGGTTCGCCCACACCCACCCGACCCGGCACGTCCCGACCCGGATCACCTGGATCCTCGGCGCGGGCTCGGCGCTGATCGCCGGGTTCTTCCCGATCGCCGAGGCCGCCGAGCTCACCAACATCGGCATCCTGCTGGCGTTCATCGTGGTCTGCGCGGCGGTGATCGTGCTCCGCTACCGGCAGCCGGACCTGCCCCGGCAGTTCCGGGCGCCGCTGATGCCGTTCGTCCCGCTGGTCGGGATCTGCTTCTCGGTCTGGCTGATCACCTTCCTGCAGTGGCAGACGTGGGTGCGGTTCGCGGTCTGGTTCGTCCTCGGCTGCGTCGTGTACTTCGCCTACGGCCGCCGCCGCTCCCTGCTCAACACGACCGAGGCCAGGGAGTAGCGGCCCGTCCGGGCCTCCCGGTCAGCTCTCGACCGGGAGGTCCGGCAGGTTGTGGATGTTGGCCTTCTGGACGCGCAGGACGTCGTCGCCGTCCTTGAAGAAGGTCACGATGCCGCCCTCCTCCACGATCTGGTCGGCCTCGACCGTCTCGGTGACCGGCTCATCGGCCGGTCCGTACACCACCTGGTACTGGGTCATGATCCGGGCCTACCTGGCGAACGGTCAGGACAAACTCCGCGATCTCTCCCGAATCAGAAAGCCCGGGCACGTATCCGCCCAGGTCAGGGGGCGGCGAGCTTCTCCATCTCGGCCCGGACGAGCCCGGTGATCTCCTGCGGACGGCGGCTCTCGCGCCCCACGAACACGTGCACGAAGTGCCCCTCGGCGACCAGCGTGCCGTCCGCCCGGTACATCCCGATCTCCCAGCGGACGCTGGACCGGCCGAGCTTCCCGACCCGCAGCCCCATCCGGATCGTGTCGGGGAAGGACACCTCGGCCTTGTACACGCAGTGCGACTCCACGCACATCGCGATCGCCTCGCCGCGCAGCGGGTCGAACCCGGCCGTGCGGATCATCCACTGGTTGATCACGGTGTCCATGAGCATGTAGTGCACGACGTTGTTGACGTGCCCGTACACGTCGTTGTCGTTCCACCGGGTCGGAACCGTCTCCCAGTACGGGTAATCGCCGCTCATGCCCGCCGAGCCTAGTGAGCGGCCCGAACCGCGTTACGCCCGGCCTCGGGCGACGCGTCCTCGGGCGACGCGTCCTCCACGGCTGGAACCGGCCGGGCCTCAGGCGACGGTGGCGCGGAAGACCTCGCCGTCGCCGGTCAGCTCGACCGGGCCGCCCCGGAACGGGACGAACAGCGCCTCACCGCGCCGCAGCTCCTCGGTCCGGCCGTCCCGGGCCACCGAGACCCGGCCGTCCAGGCAGAGCAGCGCGCTCGGGCCGGGCCGGTCCAGGACGATCCGCTCCGCGCCCGGCACGCACCGCGTGAGCCGGAACGCCGCCGCCGGGGACGGGAACAGGCCCTCCCCGTTCGGCGCGGGCTCGGCCCTGATCGGCACCGGGTCGAACGCGCCGAAGTCGGCGACCGCCAGCACCTCGGCGACGTCCACGTGCTTGGGCGTCAGGCCGCCGCGCAGCACGTTGTCCGAGCTGGCGAGGATCTCCACGGCCGTCCCGCGCAGGTAGGCGTGCAGCGTGCGCGGCGGCACGTTCAGCGCCTCCCCCGGCTCCAGCCGGACCAGGTTCATCAGCAGCGAGGTGACCGGCCCGGTGTCGTCCGGGTGCAGGCCCGCGAGCCGCTCCACGACCCGGTAGGGCTCGCCGGGCAGCCCGGCGCACGCCTTCCGGACGTCCTCGACCAGCGCGCCCTTCTCGGCGGACGGCCAGGTCAGCAGCGTCTCCACGGCCCGCTTGGCGTCGCCCGCCGCGAGCGCCGCCACGACCTCGTCCAGCGCCGGGACGCCGAGCGCCGCGACCAGCCCGGCCGCCTCGCGCGGCTCCCGCAGCCCGCACAGCGCGTCGAAGGTCGTCAGCGCGCAGACCATCTCGGGCTTGGCCGAGTCGTCCCGGTAGTTGCGGTCGGACGCGTCGGGGGCGAGCCCGGCCGCGTTCTCCCGCGCGAAGCCCTCGCGGGCCTGCCGCTCGTCCGGATGGACCTGCAGCGACAGGGGGTGCTCCACCGCCAGCACCTTCAGCAGGAACGGCAGCCGCTCTCCCGCGCCCGGCCCGAGCGCCGCGCCCGCGTCGCCCGCGATGTACTCGGGCAGCGTCCGCCCGTCGCCGAGCAGCCGCGCCGGGGCGTCCGGATGCGCCCCGACCCACAGCTCGGCCTGCGGCTCGTCCCCGGGCACGCGTCCGAGCAGCTCGGCCAGCACCGTCCGCGAGCCCCAGGCATAGCAGCGGACGGTGCAGTCGAGCCGCACCAGCGCGGCGGACGTCGTCACGGCAGTTTCCATCCCGTATGGGATACCGCACCGCGCCCCTCTCCGCATACTCGGGCCGCGCCCGCGCGCCCGGCGTGGCGTCCGGACGGCTCCGATCGGCGGGGTCCTCCGTTCGGGGGCCGCGAGGGGGGTGCGGCGCCCGCCTGGTCGCGAGGAAAGGTTCTGAGCACGATCCCGGCCAGGCGGACGCCGCACGTTCGCGGGCGGCCGGTGGCTCAGGCGCTCCGGGCGGCGTCGAAGCGGGCCGTGACGTCCGTCCAGTTCACGAGGGACCAGAGCTTCTGGACGTAGTCGGGGCGCACGTTGCGGTACTGGAGGTAGTACGCGTGCTCCCAGGCGTCGAAGACCAGCAGCGGGGTGGTGCCGGCGCCGACGTTGCCGTGGTGGTCGTAGACCTGCTCGACGACCAGGCGGCGGCCGAGGGGCTCCCAGGCGAGGACGCCCCAGCCGGAGCCCTGGACGGTCGAGGTGGCCGTGGTGAGCTGCTTCTGGAACGCCTCGAAGGAGCCGAAGTGCTCGGCGATGGCGGCGGCGAGCTCGCCCTCGGGGCGGTCGCCGCCGTCCGGCGAGAGGTTCCGCCAGAAGATCGAGTGCAGGACGTGGCCGGACAGGTTGAACGCGAACGTCTTCTCCAGTCCGACCAGCCCCGCGTACTGCTCCTTGTCCCGCGCCTCCGCCAGCCGTTCGAGGGTGTCGTTGGCGCCCTTGACGTACGCGGCGTGGTGCTTGGCGTGGTGCAGCTCCAGGATCTCGCCGGTGATGGCGGGCTCCAGCGCCGCGTAGTCGTAGGGGAGGTCGGGAAGCGTGTAGTCGGCCATACGGCCACTATTGCAAACTACTTGCAACTGCGTCCAGCATGCGACTACGCGCGTCGGCGGAGTCGCCCGGCCTCAGGGCCTGTCTCGAAGCCGGCCTCAGCCACGCGCGCGAACGCGTGACCTGCCCGGTGCAGCGAAGCCGAAGGCGAGCGGAACCGGGCAGATCGCGAAGCGATGCCGCGTTCGCCCAGACACGGTCACGTAGCGAGCCGCCAGGCGAGCGCAGTGGGCCGGGTCTGCACTAGAACGCCTCGTCGAAGGCGACCGCGCCCTCCACCCCGATCTGGTAGGCGGACACGCGGCGTTCGAAGAAGTTGGACAGCTCCTGGACGTCCTGGAGCTCCATGAACGCGAACGGGTTGGCCGTGCCGTACCGGGCGGGCAGGCCGAGCCGGACGAGCCGCTGGTCGGCGACGTACTCCAGGTAGCGGCGCATGTCGTCGGCGCTCATGCCGGGCATCCCGTCGCCGCACAGGTCGCGGGCGAAGGCGAGCTCGGCCGCGACGGCCTCCTCGATCATCCGGGTGACGGAGGCGGTGAGCTCGGCGTCGAACAGGTCCGGCTCCTCGGCGCGGACGGTGTCCACGACGGAGAACGCGAACTCCATGTGCATGCTCTCGTCCCGGAAGACCCAGTTGGTCCCGGACGCCAGGCCGTTCAGCAGGCCGCGCGAGCGCAGCCAGTAGACGTAGGCGAACGCGCCGTAGAAGAACAGGCCCTCGATGCACGCGGCGAAGCAGATGAGGTTGAGCAGGAAGGCGCGGCGGTCCTCGCGGGTGGCCAGCTCGTCCAGCTTCCCGATCGAGTCGATCCAGCGGAAGCAGAACTCCGCCTTGGCCCGGATGGACGGGATGTGCTCGATCGCGGCGAACGCCTTGACGCGCTCGTCGTGGTCGGGCAGGTAGGTGTCCAGAAGGGTCAGGTAGAACTGGACGTGCACGGCCTCCTCGAACAGCTGCCGGGACAGGTAGAGGCGGGCCTCCGGCGCGTTCACGTGCTTGTAGAGGTTGAGCACGAGGTTGTTCGCCACGATCGAGTCGCCCGTCGCGAAGAACGCCACCAGGCGGTTGACCAGGTGCAGCTCCTCGGGCGTGAGGCGGGCGAGGTCGGCGAGGTCGGACGCGAGGTCCACCTCCTCGACCGTCCAGGTGTTGCGGATGGCGGCGCGGTAGCGCTCGTAGAAGTCGGGGTAGCGCATGGGCCGCAGGGTGAGGTCCATGCCGGGGTCGAGCAGCATCTCGGTGTCCTCCAGGTCTGTCCGGCAGGGCCTTACTGGCAGGCTTCGCAGGTCTCGGGGTTCTCCAGGGAGCAGATGACCGCCTCGGTCGCCGAGACGGTGGTCTGCGCGATGCGCGTCGCCGGGCGGCTGCGCAGGTAGTAGGTGGTCTTGATGCCGCTGCGCCAGGCGTAGGCGTACATCGAGGAGAGCTTGCCGATGGTCGGGGTCTCCATGAACAGGTTCAGCGACTGCGACTGGTCGACGAACGGGGTGCGCGCGGCGGCGAGGTCGATCAGCGCCTTCTGCGGCAGCTCCCAGGCCGTCCGGTAGAGGGCGCGGACGTCGTCCGGCAGGTCGGCGAGGCCCTGGACGCTGCCGTTCGCGCGCTTGATCGCCTCGCGGACCTCCGGCAGCCAGAGGCCCTCGGCCTTCAGGTCCCGGACGAGGTACTGGTTGATCTGCAGGAACTCACCGGACAGCGTCTCGCGCTTGAACAGGTTGGACACCTGCGGCTCGATGCACTCGTAGCAGCCCGCGATGGACGCGATCGTGGCGGTCGGGGCGATCGCGACGAGCAGCGAGTTGCGCAGGCCGGTGCGGGCGACCCGGGCGCGCAGGGCGTCCCAGGCGTCCGGACGGGTGATCGCGGCGTCCGGGAAGTGGTCGATGTGGAGCTGGCCGCGCGCCGTGCGGGTCTGCTCGTACGCCGGGTGCGGGCCGTGCGCCTCGGCGAGGTCGGCGGACGCGCCGTACGCGGCCAGCGAGATCTCCTCGGCGATGCGGGTGGACAGCGCCTTGGCCTCGGCCGAGTCGAAGGGCAGGCGGAGCTTGAAGAACACGTCCGCGAGGCCCATGACGCCGAGGCCCATCGGACGCCACTTCTTGTTCGCCTTCTCGGCCTCCTCGGTCGGGTAGAAGCCGCGGTCGATCGTGCGGTCCAGGAAGCGGACGGCGGTGCGGGCGGTCGCGCGCAGCCGCTCCCAGTCGATCCCCTCGCCGGGCAGGACGTGCGCGCCGAGGTTGATCGAGCCGAGGTTGCAGACGGCGGTCTCGCCGTCGCTGGTGACCTCCAGGATCTCGGTGCACAGGTTGGACAGGTGGACGACGTTGCCCTTCTCGGCCGTCTGGTTGCAGGCCCGGTTGGAGATGTCCTTGAAGGTCATCCATCCGTTCCCGGTCTCCGCGAGGGTTCTCATCATGCGGCCGTAGAGGCGGCGCGCGGAGATCGTCCGGACGGCCTTGCCCTCGGCCTCGGCGGCGCGGTAGGCGCGGTCGAAGTCGTCGCCGTAGAGGTCGGTCAGCTCGGGGGTGACCTTGGGGTCGAACAGTGACCAGTCCTCGTCGCGCTCGACCCGGCGCATGAACTCGTCCGGGATCCAGTTGGCGAGGTTCAGGTTGTGCGTGCGGCGGGCGTCCTCGCCGGTGTTGTCGCGTAGTTCCAGGAACTCCTCGACGTCGGCGTGCCACGGCTCCAGGTACACGCAGGCCGCACCCTTGCGCCGTCCGCCCTGGTTGACGGCCGCGACGGACGAGTCGAGCGTGCGCAGCCACGGGACGATCCCGTTCGACAGCCCGTTGGTCCCCTGGATCAGCGAGCCGCGCGACCGGACCCGCGTCCAGGAGATCCCGATCCCGCCCGCGTACTTGCTGAGCCGCGCGACCTGCGCGTACCGCTCGTAGATCGACTCCAGCTCGTCGCGCGGCGCGTCCAGCAGGAAGCAGGACGACAGCTGCGAGCGGCGGGCGGCGCTGTTGAACAGCGTCGGCGACGACGGCAGGTACGACAGCGTCGACAGCAGCCCGTACAGCTCCCGGACGTCCTCGACCGTCTCGGCGAGCCCGACGGCGACCCGCATCAGGAAGTACTGCGGCCGCTCCAGGACGCGCCGGGTCTCCGGGTGCCGCCACAGGTAGCGGTCGTAGACGGTGCGCAGGCCGAAGTACTCGAACCGGTCGTCGGCGGCCTCGTCCACCAGCGCGTTCAGAGCCTCGGCGTGAGCGGCGGCGAACGCGGCGGGCGCGTCGGCCATCAGGCCCGCGCGGTGCGCGGCGGCGGCCGACTCGGCGAACGTGCGGACGCCCTGGGACGCGGCCTCCTCGGCGATGTGCGCGTTCAGCAGCCGCGCGGCGACCCGGGAGTACGCGGGTTCGACCGCGACCAGGGCGGCGGCCTCGGCGATCGCCTGTTCCCGCAGGCCCGCCGCGTCCGCGGTCTCCGCGCCGCGCACGGCCGCGAGGACGCGTCCCGGCTCGGCGTCCGCGAGTCCCGCGCAGGCCCGTCCGACCTCGGCCTCCAGCGCGGTCCGCATGGTCTGCATGGTCTGCGCGGCCTGCGGGGCCTGCCTGCCCTGCGCGGCCTGTGCGGTCTCCGGCGGCGCGGCCAGCTGCTGCGTCATGTGCCCTCTTCCCCTCGCATCTCGCTCGCGGGAAGGCTGGGCGAGCGCGCGGCACCGGCCCGTCGCCGGGCCGGCCCCTGGCGGGACCGTGCCGCGGCGGCGCCCCCGGGCGTTTCCGGGCAGGCTCGCGCGCTCGACCGGCGGCCTCCCGCGAGGCTCCGGACGTTCGTCGTGCGGGCAGGTCTTCGGACTCGCGGGCACGGCCGACGCGACGCACGTCGCGTCGTCAGGCCTACTGACCGTCGCTTCCCGGTCCGCGCTCGGGCGGATCCAGTGCTCATGACGGCGGTCGTTCCCGCTCACCGCTGCGGGGCAGTCCCGGATTCCCACCGGGTTCCCTCTTGCGACGCCCGCACCACCGCTCGACGCGTGGCGGCGCGGAGCGGCGGTGCGGGCGAACCAGCACGGGGCTTGACCCTACATCTTGAGGCGGCTCCCTTTGCAACCCCAACATGTTGGGCGTGTCCGAAGTCCTTTCCGGGGGGCCGGGTGGGCGGCGCGGCGCGGGGATGGCACCATGGGAGCGTCATGACCGCCGACCCGCCCCGCCGGTCCGCGACCTCGCCCGACCGGTCCGCGGCCCCGCCCCACCGGCCGATCCCGCGCCTCGCGCGTGCTCTGGTGTTCGCCACCGTGTGCGTCGCGCTGGCGACGCTCGGCCATGCCCTCGCGGCCTCCACGGCCGTCCCGGCGTGGGCGGCGCTGACCGGGTTCGCCGGGGTGCTCGCGGTCACGTACGCGCTCTCCGGCCACGAGCGCTCGCTGCCCACGATCGCGGGCGGCCTCGTCGGCGGGCAGTTCGGCCTGCACGCGCTGTACACGAGCGCGTGCGGTGCCTGCGCGTCGCTGACCCACCCGGCGGGCGGGGTCTCGTCGCTGCACGACGGCCATCACCCGGTGATCGTCGCGCCCGCGCACGGGCCCGGCGCGACGATGACGTTCGCGCACGTCGCGGCGGGTCTGGTGTCCGGCTGGTGGCTGTGGCGCGGGGAACGCGCCGCGTGGTCGCTGGCCCGCCGGATCGCGTCGTTCGCGGACCGGCCCGTCCGGCTGCTGCTCGCGCTGCTCGCCGTCGCGGCCGAGGTCGTCGCGCCGCCGGCGCTCGTCCCGGCCGTCCCTTCGGCTCCGGCCACCGCGCTTCGGCGCGCCCTGCGCCACCAGGTCGTCCGGCGCGGGCCTCCGCTGCTCCGTTCTCGCACCCTCACGACCGCCTGATCCGTTCCCTCCGGGTCGGGCCGGTCGCCGCCGCGCGCCGGATGGCCCGCGCGCGGCTCCTGAACCGCTACCGGACGTGTTCCCGCCGTCCGGAATCCCCGCTTGAACGGAGTCACCCATGTCTTCCAAGGTTCGCGCCCGGCGGGTCGCCGCCGTGGCGGCACTCGCCGGCGTCTCGCTGGTCGGGTTCGCCACCGCCGCGTCCGCGCATGTCACCGTCAACCCCGGGACGGCCGAGAAGGGCGGTTTCGCCAAGGTCTCGTTCCGGGTCCCGAACGAGAAGCCGAACGCCGGGACCACGCAGATCAAGGTGGATCTGCCCGCCGATCACCCGCTGGCGTTCGTGTCCGCCCGGCCCGTCCCGGGCTGGACGGTCAAGGTCGCCAAGACCAGGCTCGCCACGCCGCTGAAGGCCGAGGGCGGCGAGCTGACCGAGGCGGTGTCGAGCGTGACCTGGTCGGGCGGGCGCATCGACCCCGGCCAGTTCCAGGAGTTCGACCTGTCGCTCGGGCCGCTGCCCGACAACGCGGACCGGCTGCTCTTCAAGGCCGTCCAGACCTATTCCGACAAGAGCGTCGTGAACTGGGACCAGGACCCGGGCGACGGCGCGGACGAGCCGGAGCACCCCGCGCCCGTCCTGAAGCTGACGCCGAAGGCGGCGACGGGGACCGCGGACCGGTCCGAGGCGTCGGCGTCCCCGAAGACGGGCGACGGGACGGCCCGGACACTCGGCGGCGTCGGCATCGCGGTCGGCGTCGTCGGCGTCGGCGTCGGCGCGGCCGGTCTCGTCCGGGCGCGGAACGCGAGGAGCGGATCATGAAGGCGAGGACGTTCGCGGTGGGCGTCGCAGCCGCCGCCGCGCTGGGGCTTCCGGCCGTTCCGGCGGAGGCGCACACGGCGCTGAAGTCCTCGGATCCGGCGGCGGGCGCGAAGGTCGCGTCCCCGGCGAAGATCACCCTCACGTTCGCCGAACCGGTCGGGTACCCGAAGGTCGTCCTCACGGACGGGTCCGGCGGACGGCACGAGGCGGGGGCCGCGCGCGCCGTGGACACCACCGTGACCGAGGACGTCACGGGTCCGCTGCCGAACGGCGTCTACACGGTCGGCTGGCGCGTGGTCTCCGCGGACGGCCACCCGGTCACGGGTGAGTTCAAGTTCACCGTGACCGGCTCGTCCGCTGCGTCCCCGGCGACGTCCGGGGGTGCGACCGCGCCTGCGGCCGCGCCCGCCGCCCCGGCGGAGAAGTCGTCGTCGAGCGGCGGGGGTGGCGCGGGCTGGCTGTGGATCGGGATCGGCGTGGTCGTCCTTGCCGCGATCGGCGGCGGGGTCGCCTGGATGCGGCGCACCCGCACGCGCTGACCAGGGCGGACGCCCCGGGAGGCCCGTCCGGGCCGTCCCGGGGCTCCGCGCTGTCAAGCGGTGCGCCCGGGAAACATGTGGCCGGATCCGGCCATCGGCCTCGATGATTACTTGATTACATCTCTCTGACCGCCTGGAAGAGTGATCGTCATGATCGTCGAGTACATCCGCTACCGGATCGGCGGCGCGGACGCGGCCGGCTTCGAGGCCGCCTACGCCCGCGCCGCCGCGTCCCTCGCCGCCGCCCCGCAGTGCGTCGACTACGAGCTGAGCCGGTGCGTGGACGAGCCCGAGTGCTACGTCCTGCGCATCACCTGGACGTCCGCCGACGCCCACCTCAAGGAGTTCCGCACGGGCGAGCACTTCCCCCCGTTCTTCGCCGAGATCAGGCCGTACGTCGAGCGCATCGAGGAGATGCGGCACTACGAGCCGACGTCCGTGCGGGGCGTCGGCGGCAGCGTCCCGACCATGTACGAGTGGGCGGGCGGAGAGCAGGCGTTCCAGCGGCTCACCGAGGTGTTCTACGGGCACGTCCTGAAGGACGAGCTGATCGGCCCGCTGTTCGCGCACATGGACAAGGACCACCCGAGGTACGTGGCGATGTGGCTCGCCGAGGTGTTCGGCGGCCCGGACCGCTACAGCACCGAGCGCGGCGGCTACCACCACATGGTCCGCCAGCACCTCGGCAAGGCGATCAGCGAGCCGCAGCGCCGCCGCTGGGTCAGCCTGCTGATGGACGCCGCCGACGAGGTGGGCCTGCCGGACGACCCCGAGTTCCGGGCCGCGTTCGCGAGCTACATCGAGTGGGGCACGCGCATCGCGCACACCAACTCGCAGAAGGGCGCGACGCCGCCGCTGGAAGCCCCGATGCCGCACTGGGGCTGGGGCGTCGCGCCGCCCTACATCCCGTCCTGACCCGACGTCGCGGGCCCGGGACCGGCCCCGCGTCTACAGAAGGGCCTCCAGACGGGTGAGGGTGCGGTCGAGCTCGCGGCGGACGCCGACCGGCACGATCGCGGCGCGGGACGGGACGCGGACGCCGCCCGTCACGGCCACCCGGGTGCCGCCGCCGGGCTCCGGCGCGGCGGCCATCCCGACGATCAGGAACCGGCTCTGCAACCAGCACCAGCCGGGCCGGAGCGTCCCTTCGAGGCGGGCGCGCATCCCGAACCGGCTGCGGGCGAGCGCCACGACGCGGCCGTGCCCGGCGCGCAGCACGCGGACATCCCGCATGTCCGGCTGGAACCGGCCGAAGCCGTCCTCCAGGTCGCCCATCACCGCCCAGACCTCGTCCAGCGCGCGCGGCAGGACGCGTTCGTCCACGCGCGCGCCCGGGATGGACGCCGCCATCACCCGCAGCCGCCGGACGTCGTCCAGCTCGGCGGCCGGCCAGCCGTTGTCGCCGCTCATGCGGACCACGCCTTCCTGAAGCTCTCCCGGGCTCGGTGCAGCCGGGACTTGACGGTGCCCGCGGGGATGTCCAGCAGGCGGGAGGCGGCCCGCTCGTCCAGGCCCTCCAGGTCGCGCAGCACGAGCACCGCGCGGTGTTCCGGCGACAGCCGGGTGAGGACGTCGCGCACGTCGGCGGCGAGTTCGGGGTCGTCCGGGGCGGGCAGTTCGGCGAGTTCGGCGGGCCGGGTCCGGGCGTCCCGGCGCGCGACCCGGACGGCCTCGCGGACGGCGATGGCGCGCGTCCAGCCGTAGAGGGCCGCCGGTTCGCGCAGCGTGCGCAGCGACCGGAACACCGCGACCAGCGTCTCCTGCGCCGCGTCCGGGCCGCCGTCGAGCGCGATCGGGCCGCAGATGCGCGCGACGTAGGGGGCGAGGTGGGCGAGCAGGTCCTGGAGGGCGAGCGTGTCCCCCACGAGCGCCGCCCTGGCCAGCGAGACCCCCGGGTCGTGCGGATCGTCGGTGGGGGTCATGGGAGGAACGTCTCCATCAGGCCGGTCACCTGGCCGGGACGGTCGGACACGAGGGCATGCCCGCAGCCTTCCAGCACGAGGAAGGAGTCGACCACGGCCGTCATGCCCCTGCCGTTCCAGGTGAGGGCCGGTTGAGAGACCGTCGGATGCCCCTGTCCGGCCAGACCGCGACCACCGCCGCCGCCCCGAAGACCAGGCAGACCGGCGTGTAGAGGAGCAGGTTGAGCCGCTGGAAGGTGTCTCCGGAGCCCTCCGGGGCGCTGAAGATCCACACGACGCCGACCAGCCCGCGCACCAGCAGGCCGGCCGCGACGCCGGACGCCACCAGCGCGCTCGCCCGGCGCACCCACCGGCCGGACGGCCCGCGCGTGAACACCAGCACGCCCGCGGCGCCCCCGGACAGCAGCACGACCAGCGGCAGCAGGACGCGCGGAGTGAAGGGCACCTCCGCGCCCAGCACGGCCAGCGACAGCGTCCGGTCGTCGGGCGCGGGCCAGGTCAGGCCGGTCGTCCAGTACAGGTGGAACAGGCCGTCCACGGCCAGCAGCGTGGCGACGGCCCGCCCGGCCCGCCGTCTGAGGTCCTTCCGCATGTCTCGCGCCTCTCCCGAGAAGTGGTGTCGCGGAGAGGAGGAGAGGCCGTGCCGGAACGTTCCGGTGACTTGGGTCACTGGTGCCGTTGAACGGTCAACGAGGTGTCGTTTTCCCGCCGGTGCGTCCGGTCCCCGCGAAGCAGACTCATCCCCATGAGCAACGAGATCGAGAACAAGGTCGCACTGGTCACGGGCGGCAGCCGGGGTATCGGAGCGGCCGTGGCCGTACGGCTCGCCGAGGGCGGGGCCGACGTGGCGTTCACCTACCAGAGCAACACCGAGGCGGCGGAGAAGGTCGTCGAGAAGATCAAGCAGACCGGCCGCCGGGCGCTGGCGATCAAGGCGGACGGGGCGGACGCGGCGGCCGTCGTCGCGGCCGTGGAGGAGACCTCCGGGACGTTCGGGCGCCTCGACATCCTCGTCAACAACGCCGCCGCGTTCATCGTCGCCCCCGTCGACCAGATCGGGGCCGAGGAGCTGGAGCAGACCATCGCGCTGAACATCCGCGCGCCGTTCCTCGCGGCGCAGGCCGCCGCCCGGCGGATGACCGAGGGCGGCCGGATCGTCTTCATCGGCAGCAACGTGGCCGAGCGCGCGCCGTTCCCCGGCTTCTCGCTCTACTCGATGAGCAAGACGGCGCTGACCGGCATGGCGAAGGGCCTCGCGCGCGACCTCGGCCCGCGCGGGATCACCGCCAACGTCGTCCACCCCGGCCCGACCGACACCGAGCTGAACCCGGCGGACGGCGAGAACGCCGCGACGTTCGCGTCCTTCACCGCGCTGAACCGGTACGCCGCGCCCGCGGAGATCGCCGCGACGGTCGCCCACCTGGCCGGTCCGGGCGGCGCGTACGTCACCGGCACGTCGGTCAGCGTGGACGGCGGCTTCTCCGCCTGACCCGCGCCCCGGAGGCGCCGCTCCCGGCCGCGCCGAAGCGGCCGGAGGGCGGCGCCCCGGACGATCCGGTGAGCCGTCTTCGTCGGGAGACGGCTCACCGGGTCGCGGCCTCGTCCGGCATCGCGTCGGGCAGCGTCCCGCCGGACGGCCGGGCCCGCCGGGCGGCCCCGGACGAGACGGCGGCGAGCAACGCGGCGAACGCGGTCAGGCCGGCCGCCGTGTAGAGCAGCGGGGTGAGCCCGGGACCGTCCGTGATCCGCCCTCCGACCAGCGCGCCGAGCGCGATCGAGCCGTTGAAGAACGCCGACATCAGCGCCGACGCGGCCTCCGGCGGCGCGTCCCCGTCCGAGAACAGCAGCGTCTGCAGCGAGACCGAGACCCCGCCGTAGGCGACGCCCCAGACCAGCAGCGGGATCAGCGGGTGCAGCGACGTCGCCGCCAGGACGACCGTGACCAGCGCGATCCCGGTCGCGAGGACCAGCAGCGTCCGGCGCGGATCGCGTCCGGCGGTGCGTCCGGCGAGGAAGTTGCCCGCGATCCCGGCGAGCCCGTAGCCGAGCAGCATCGGCCCGATCAGCGCGGGCCGGACGCCGCCGAGCTGCTCCAGCACCGGCCGGACGTAGGTGTAGGCGGCGAAGTGCCCGACGACGATCAGCACGGTCAGCGCCAGCCCGAGCCGGATCGCCGGGAGCCGCAGCACGGGCGGCAGGTCCGACGGCCGGAACGGCGTCGTCGCGGGCAGCGGCGGCAGCGTCGCGGCCATCAGCGCGAGCACCGCCACGGCCAGCCCGGCCGTGACGCCGAACGAGACCCGCCAGTTCGTGGCCTGCGCGACGAACGCGCCCGCCGGGACGCCCACGACCGACGCCACCGCGACCCCGCTGAAGATCATCGCGGTGGCCGCGCCGATCTGCCGCTCCGGGACGAGCCGGGGCGCGAGCCCGGCCGCG
>NZ_JBFAOF010000036.1:0-21158 GCF_040675125.1 Spirillospora sp. NPDC049652
GGGTCGTTCGACCCGGCGAGCCCCCCGGCGGGCGCGCCGCACGCGGCGACCCCGCCGCTCTCCACGGGAACGTTCCCGTCGGCCGCGCCCGGCTACTCGGCCCGCTGCCTGGTCGGCGAGCTCTGCCAGACGCAGGTCGTCACCGGCGGCGAGATGAAGATCGGCAGCTTCGTCCAGAAGCTGCCGTCCGGCGCGATCCGCGTCACCGGCGGGATCAACGACCTGACCGACATCTCCAACATCCCGATGAACAAGCCGGTCACCGGTTCCCAGCTGGAGGCCAAGGAGCTGGAGGTCCCCGGCGGCCTCATCGGCCAGCTGCCGCTGGTCGGCCCGATCCTCGGCAAGTCGCCCGCCGCGGTGCTGGCGGTCAACAAGCTGACCGTCACGCAGTCGCTCGCGGGCCCGGTCACCGCCTACTTCACCGCCACCGGCGGGCTCGGGGCGCGGCTGTCGCTGAACCTCAAGCTGAACAACCCGCTGCTCGGCTCGTCCTGCGTGATCGGCCCGGTCAAGGCCTCCCTGGAGCCGGAGATGACCGCGGGCGGCCTCGCCTCCGACCCCGCGCTCGGCTGGAACGCCGGCCCGGTGTCGATCAAGGCCCCGGTCGCGGTGCCGTCCGCCAAGGGCTGCGGTCCGCTCGGCATCCTGAACGGCGTCGTCAACCAGCTCATGGGCCTGCCGTCGGACGCGTCGAAGAACATGATGTCCCTCACCGGCGTCTTCTCCCTCGCGGCCGGCACCAACCCGGACAACCAGCCCGGCCTGCGCAAGTCGTCCACGCTGTCCCCGGCGCTGCAGAAGCTGCTGGTCAAGAAGTCCAAGAAGCAGGCGCTGCAGAAGGCCCCCAAGAAGGTCACGCTCCACCTGAAGGCCCGCCACTGACCGAGCGTCTCTGAAGAGGCGTCTCTGACGTTTCGGGCGCGGTCCGCTCCACCGGTCCGCCGCCGTCCGCCCCGCGGACGACGGCGGACCGTCGCGTTTCTCCAGGCGGCGGAGGCGAGGGGCCGGGCCGCGCGCGGAGGTCAGGCGGTGGGGGCGAGCTGGGCGTGCAGGGTGATCGCGAAGGCGGGGCCCGGGTTGGTCAGCTCGTGGGTGTGGGTGCCGCCGTGGACGCGGACCCGGTTGGCGCGCAGCGGGCGCTCGGCCACGCCCTCCTCGGCGATGGAGACCTCGACCAGCTCACCCGCGATCATGATGCTGACCTCGGTGCCGACGTGGTCGTGGACGCCGGTGCGGTGCGCGGGCGGCCAGGTCGTCAGCCACAGCCGGACGCCGTCCACCTCGTCCAGCGGCACCCGGACGGGCGCGGCTGGGTCGAAGCCGACCAGGTGCCACCAGTGCGCGGGCAGGGCCGCGAGGTCGCGGATGCGGGCGGCGAGCTGCCCCACGGTGGGCGGGTTCTTCAGCAGGTCACGGCCGTGCGGGTCGTCCTGACCGCGCATCATGAGGTCGGGAGCCAGATCGAGGTCCACGGGAGAAGTCCTTCGGCTGCGCCCCGTTCACCGGACGGTTCGGGGCGGGCGGGCTGTCGGGTCGGTGGTCGGTGATCAGCGACAACAACAACACGAAGGACACAGCGCGCAGGCCGCGCGGCCGATGGCCACGGGGCACCGCAGGGAGGCGCGCGCTGACATGCCCACAAGAACACACTCCGTGACCGGCGGTTGTCAAGCCGAACGGCGAAGGGCACCGTGAAGTCCTGTTTCTCCTGGTGTTCACCCGTTGATCACGTCCGGTCCCGTCCTTCGCTTCCGGACGTCGAGACCATGCGGTTCGGCATGACCGCAAGACGATCGGAGTCGGCGATGGAGCTGGACAGGCGGAACCTGCTGCGCGGCGGGCTGGTGGCGGGCGGCGGCGCGGCGCTCGGCCTGCTGGCGGGCGGGACGGCGGACGCGGCGGGACGCGCCGCGCCCGCGCTGCTGCGCCCGGACCGCGCCCGCGTCACGCACGGTGTCCAGGCCGGGGACGTGACCGCGCGCGAGGCCGTGGTGTGGACGCGGTCGGACCGTCCGGCGCGGATGCTGGTCGAGGTGTCCCGGCGGCCGGACTTCCGCGGCGCGGAGCGGTTCCGCGGCCCGGTGCTCACCCCCGACACCGACCTGACCGGCAAGACCTTCCTGCGCGGCCTTCCGGCGGGCGAGGAGCTGCACTACCGGGTCGTGCTCGCCGACCTGGACCGGCACGGCGTGACGTCCGCGCCCGCCGTCGGACGGCTCCGCACCGCGCCCCGCCGCCGCTCCGACGTCTCGTTCGTGTGGTCGGGCGACCTGGCCGGGCAGGGCTGGGGCATCAACCCCGAGCTGGGCGGCTACCGGATCTTCGACGCGATGGCGGCGGTCGACCCGGACTTCTTCCTGTGCAGCGGCGACCTGGTCTACTCCGACGGCCCGCTGACGCCGACCGTCGCGCTGCCCGACGGACGCACCTGGCGCAACCTGGTCACGCCGGAGAAGACCAAGGTCGCCGAGACGCTCGCCGAGTACCGCGGCCAGTTCCGCTACAACCTGGAGGACTCGGCCTTCCGCGCCTTCAACGCGCGCGTCCCGATGCTCTACCAGTGGGACGACCACGAGGTGCTGAACAACTGGTACCCGGGCGAGGTCATCGACCGTCCGGGGTACACCGAGAAGCGCGCGGACGTCCTGGCCGCGCGGGCCCGCCGCGCGATGTTCGAGTACACGCCGACGACCGTCCGCGCGCAGGTCGGCGGACGGGTCTTCCGCAAGGTCTCCTACGGGCCGCTGCTGGACGTGTTCATGCTCGACATGCGCACGTACAAGAACCCGAACACGCCCGGCACCGAGACGTCCGGCCCCGGCCTGCTCGGCCCGGAGCAGGTGGCGTGGCTGAAGCGCGAGCTGCGGGCCTCCCGGGCCACGTGGAAGGTCATCGCCAACGACCTGCCGCTCGGGCTGATCGTCCCGGACGGCACCGAGGGCAAGCCGAACATGGAGGGCGTCGCGCAGGGCGACAACGGCAGGCCGCTGGGCCGCGAACGCGAGTTCGCCGAGGTGCTGAGCCACGCGAAGAAGCACCGCGTCCGGAACATGGTGTGGCTGACCGCCGACGTCCACTACACGGCGGCGCACTACTACGACCCGGCCAAGGCGGCGTTCTCCGACTTCGACCCGTTCTGGGAGTTCGTGTCCGGCCCGCTGAACGCCGGCGCCTTCGGCCCGAACGCGCTCGACTCCACGTTCGGCGCGACCTTGAAGTTCCAGCAGGCGCCGCCGCACGCGAACACGTCCCCGGCCGAGGGCTTCCAGTTCTTCGGCCAGGTCACCATCGACGCGGCCACGGAAACGCTGACCGTCACCTTGCGCGACCTGAACGGCAAGGCCCTGTTCACCAAGCCCCTGACGCCCGTCCGCTAGGTCCGGGCCAGCCCCCGACCGCGCGGGTCGGGGGCCGGCTCGCCGTTCAAGCAGGGCCGATGGGCGCGCCAGGGTTGCGGAAGTAAGGGCGGAGAACGTCGGCCAAGTCCCCGGGACGGTCGTCTCACGATCCTGCGGCATTGAGCCGGGTGGCGAACGCGCCCTTGAGCGCGGTGATCGCTTCATAGGGGTGGTCGATCTCGGCGAGCGGCGCCCCGTCCAGAAACCACCACCAGCGGTCACCGTCGTCCGTACGGGACACGCAGGTGATCAGGCCCTCGGCGAGGACGTCCGCAGGCTCATCAAGCGGATCGGCTTGGGCAGCGCAGACCATGACGCGAAGCCCGTCGCCGCACCATTCAGTAAGGAAGCCGTGGACGTGGACCTGCGGCCTGAGCCCTGCCAACGCGCGCCGGGCCTGGTTCTCGAAGGCGGTCACCACGGCTTCCTCCCGACCCGAACGCGAGGAGGACGGGCCGGCAGTTCATCGGATGGGACCGGCCAACCGGCCTCGGCGACAAGCGGGCCCAAGGCGTCATGCACGGCGGCGAGTACCTGCGGCAACTGGAAGCGGGTCCCGAGAAAGCGGCCGGACGAGTCGCAGAACCAGGCGACCTCGTCGTCCCCGCAGAGCAGCGGTTCGACGTGCACTGACAGGCCGGTCCGGTCCAAGGCGGGGTGGGTCACCCGGACCAGTGGAGGGAACAGCTCGTACCGAGTGATGATCGTCCACCCGGCCGCGGTGAGCAGCTCGGCGAGTTCGTTCAGGTAGCGCTCGCGGGAGGGAGTCCGAGTCAACCGCACAGCAGGCTCACCACGTCCCAGGCCACGACCGCGCCGACGAGAACCGCGGCAGCCCCGACCAGCGCCAACGCCCGAGCCCGCTGCCGACCGGTCCGCCGATCGACGTACCGCGCATCCCAGACGCCGGCCGTTGCCGCCGGTCGGGCAGCCGCAGGCACGGACGCCGACACCACCCGGGCCGACACCGCGACGAGCGGCGGAGGCGGGGGTTCCTCCTGGATCGGGTGGACGGTCATGGGCGGCCGACGCGGCGGCCAGGGTGGCGCGAGCATCTGCCGGATGCGATCAGCGAGTTCCCGGGCCGTCCGGGCTTCGACCAGGCGGTCACCCAGGAGCGCCCACCACGTCCCGGTGAACTCGCCGTGCCATGTCGGCACCCCAGGGAACTGACGATGCAGAGCAGCCAGCAGAAGATCCGGGTCGATCTCCACCACAAGGCTCATGACGCACCCACCCGGCGAGACCGCGGCCTCAGCTCGCATGCCAGCGGCGCACCCGGCGTCGGGCTCGACGTCCTACTGGGATACCGGACCGACCTGGCGGAGAATTCCCTGCTCAGGAGATCCAGTTCTGGGCCTTGGTGATCAATCAGCCCAGAAACGTCCGGATTGCCCTTAGAATCTGCCACGGGTCGGACCTCCATTGTCCGATCAAGGCCCCGGAACTCCCCGCTGTTGGCGCAGCGGGCCGGGGCCGCTCCTTGGTGATAGGGCACGTTGGACGCAGGATGTGATGCCCAGCGACCAGGCATCACCCCAACCGATGCGCTCAGCGTTGGCCGCTCCGACGTCGGGTGTTGTGTGATGGCCTCCGCGAAGAAATCTCGCATCGAGTTCGCGCCCGCACTCCCAGTGAATCCGTGGCGCCCCGCATATGTCAGCGTGATAATGGAGGACGGGAGCAGACGCGTAAGGCGTCTGCGAATGTCTCCGGCCGAGGTGAATCGCAACATGCCAGCCGAGAACAAAGTCATCGGCGCGCGTCTGCGTACCGAACGAAAAGCCCAGGGGCTCGTCGTCGCCGACCTCGCCGCGCGTTTCCGCGAAGTCGCGCCACCCCACGTACGCGCCCAACTTCCGACCAGCCGGGGCATCGAGCGCGCCATCCGCGACCACGAGGCGGGGAAGCGCGCCGTAGGTCCTCGATATCGCCTGCTGTACGCGGCCGCGCTCAACATGTCCGAGGACGCCCTCTTCGCGCCCAGATCGAACGGCGTACCCCCGACGAGTCGCGACATCGAACTGATGGAGCTCGCCAACCGCGCGGACGCCTCGGACGTCGGCGCGGGAACGCTGGAACTGCTGGACATCGCCATCGAGCGACTGTGCTGCGACTACCCCACCGTCGCCGCCGATGAGTTGTGTGTCCGGGGACGCGCTCACTTGGACCACGTCCTGAGCCTGCTCGACAGCCGAACGACCCTTGCTCAGCACCGCGAACTGTTGGTCGACGCGGGCTGGCTCTCAGTGCTCCTGGCATGCGTGTACTTCGACGCCGGCGACAAGGCCGCCGCCGAGGTCGCCCGTCACACGGCTCGCCGCCTCGGCGAGCAGGCCGGACACGGGGAGATCGTCGCCTGGTCGTGGGAGATCGCGGCCTGGTTCGCGCTCGTGGATCGCCGTTTTCCCGACGTGGTGGCCTACAGCGAGGCCGGACTCCGCCACGCGGGCGTCACCAACGCCGCCGTCCAGCTCACCCTGCAAGCCGGGCGAGGCTATGCCCGCATGGGAGACCGCCGAGGAGCCGATGCCCTGAAGGTCGGACGAAGCGTTCTGAACCAGCTCTCAAGGCCGGACCGCCCCGAGAACCATTTCGTGTTCGACCACGACAAGTACGAGTTCTACGCGTCCACGATCTTCACGATGGCCGGACAGGACGACGCGGCCGAGGAGCACGCGCGCGAAGTCATCGCACAGTGTCGTCCGTCCGCCGACGTTGAGCGGTGGCCCATGCGCCTTGCGATGGTCAACCTCGATCTCGGGATCATCGCCGCACGACGCGGCCAGCTCGACTCGGCGCTCGAACACACCCGCGCGGCGCTCGCCCCCGTCCGCCGATCCGGTGATCTGCTGCCCCGAACAGCGGAGCTGACGGGAATCCTGAAACACCGCTTCCCCCATGAACCGCAGGTGGACGAGTTGGAGGAGCAAGTCCGGCAGGAACTCGTGGGCACGGGCGGCCCTCCGGAGCTGCCCTGAAGCCACTGTCTAGCCGTTCACCACTCACCGACGAGCGGCTGCAGGACACCGCTCTCGTTGCACCACGGGAGGGCTGTTGCCGCAGACGGTAACGATCACAGGAACCAGATCGACCGACCACCGGCCACTGGACGAGTACCGACGACTCTTCAAGGAGTATCTCGGACCGTTCGCCGGCCCCCACGTCCAGTACTACATCGGGGGTGCACCCGGAATCGACTCGCTGTCCCTGTCATGGCTGGCCAGCGAGACCGACGCCGCCATCACCTTGGTCGTCCCGGCGAGAGTGACCGACCAGCCCGCAGACGCTCGCCTCGCCATCACCACCGTTCGCGAGGCAGGACGGCTCAGCGACATGGTCGAGTTGCGCGGCGAAGCTCGAACTTCGGGATACCACGCCCGCAACCGATACATGGTCGACCGGAGTGACCTGGTGATCGGCTTCCCACGTTCAGGGATGCCGGGAGGCGGCACCCACTACACGCTCGACTACGCGACCTCGCGGAACAAGCCGCGCCTGGTAGTGCCGGTGTAGCGCGCTTCCCGGCCAGCTTCGGCGGTCCCGCCAGCAGGCTACTTCGATGTCGCGTTCCTGACCCATGGGAGGTAGCTGGACGAGCCGCCGCCGAGCACTGGGTACGTCACCTCGTCCCAGGAATGCTGCTCGATGAGGTGCTTTTCCAGCTCGGCGTACCGGTCCCTCGTCGTACGGAGGCTGACACGGGCGGGAAGGTATTGCAGGCATATCGCAACTACGGGAGGGCGGCAGATGGGCCGCATGGAAGAGATCTTGAACGCGGGTGGGCACAAGGACGCCACCTTTCACCTTGCCGGAACGAAGGTGATCGTCCTTACGGACGAGCGCGGTCGAACATGGCTGTGCCGCCGCGAGGACGGCATAGGCGAGTCGGCCACCCCAATGGAGCGTGCCGAAGCCCTGGAGGAATTCGCCGCAGCACTGGCCGACGTTCTCCAGACGGGTGACATCACGCCCCGCCATCACGTGACGGACGCGTGCGGACGGCACCGGGAGTCGCCGTAGGACACAACTCGCCAACACCTGACTCGCGCACCGCCACTCCAAGCGCCACCGTCACACCTCAGCGGTGCGTGAACGCATCCGCGTATTCCAGACTGGGTCACTGGAGCACAAGGCCATCAGCGCCTCGGAGGAGCCTTGAGTCCGCTGCCTGAACGGATGACTGATCACTGGTGGTGGCGTCCGGGAGTGTGCCCCGACCGTCGGCTGCGGGTGTGGCACATCCTCCTCAAGGATCAGCCGGACGCTCGCGCCCTGGTCACCCAGTGCCAGCGTCGGCCCGAGAACCTCGACGGGCTCGACCTCGTGCCTGAAGCGTGGCTGCACATGACTACCCAGATCGTGGGTTTCGCCGACGAGATCCCTGAAGCCGAGACGACCGCAATGATCTCTGCAGTCGAGGTCGGTCTGAAGGATGTCGCTCCGATCAGCGCGACGCTTGGGCGGCTGTGGTTCCACAGCGAGGCGGTGATGCTCGGCGTCCGGCCAGGCCGGGCCCTCGACCCCGTGCGACGAGCGATACGTGCTGCGGTCGCCGGGACGGTCACCCACCATCAGCTCGCCGACGAGCCGGATTGGACGCCGCACGTCTCGGTCGCCTACAGCAACTCGTCCAGCCCGGCGGCACCCGTCCTCGACGCGCTGGCCGAGCCACCTCCGGAGTGCCGGTTCACGGTGCGCTCAGTACACCTGGTCAGTCAGGAGCGGGCCGACCACTTGTATCGATGGACCACGCTCGCCGAAACGCTGCTCGGTACCTAACGTCCAAGGCCCTATGGACCGACGCGTTGGTCCTCGGTGTCGAGCCAGATGTGCTGGCCTTCGGGCGTGACGGTCAGGCCCCAGCGGTCGGCGGCGGGCCGGCCCAGGCCGTCCCACCAGTGATAGGCGGCCTCCACCTCTTCCCACAGGTTGCGGTCCCCCGATTGGCGGATGGGGAACTTCTCGGCACCCGCCGGGTGCTCCAGGCTGGCCCACGAGCCCGACCACGGATCGACCAGCCACACCGTGTACGCGTCATCATCCCCGTGCGTGACGATCAGCTTGCAGTGCGGCACCTTCAGTCCGACCGCCAGCGACGCGTCGTACTCGCCGAGAACGGGATAGGGATGCGTCTCGGTGAACGACCGGCGGGCGTCCTCGACATCGTGCACGTGACGCTCCAGCGAGGCGCGTCTGCCTCGCTGGTCACGAAGCCGCATGAACGACACATTTCCGACGATCTGGCCGCGCATCGTGCCGTCTGGTGAAACGACGAACGACACCAGCGCGCCGTTGTGGAAGTCGGTGGCCCACGGCACCAGGACGCGTCCGCCCGGCCGCGTCTGCTCTGCCCAGGCGAAGGGCACCTGATCGACCGCCACAGTGGCGATCACCCGATCGAACGGCGCGAGCTGGGGCAGGCCCAGCGCGCCGTCCCCGGTCATGACCGTGACCTCGTAACCCGCCTCCTCCAAGACCCGGCGGGCACCATCGGCCACCACGGGATCGACCTCGACCGAGGCCACCTTGTCCGAGCCGAGCCGTTCGGCCAGGAGCGCGGCGTTCCATCCCGTCCCGGTGCCGATCTCCAGCACCGACATCCCCGGCCGGACGTCCAGCGCGGACAGCATGCGCGCCACCACGTCCGGACGGCTGGCCGAACTGGTGATCTCCCGTCCGATCCGCCCGGCCTCGGCCGGAACACCGTCGTCCACCTGAGTGATCACCGATTCGTTGGCGTAGCAGAGCTCCAGCCAAGCGGCCTCGTCGTCGGCGCGATCGACCGGCACCAAGAGGTCACCGTCCTCGACCCACACCGTGTCGGGGATGAACCTGTGCCGCGCCACCGTCTCGAACGACCCGCGCCACTCCGCCGTCAGGGCCCCGCTCTCAGCCAGCTCCGCGACCAGCCGAGCCGACAACTCCGCAGGTCCAGCCACCTATTTGCCCTTCTCGTGCCGACCGCCGCCTTTGGGGTCGCCTTTCTCCGGCGGCGGAATCGGCTTGTCCCACTGTCCGTCCTTCTCCTTCTTGTCCTCGTGCTTGCCCACCCAGGCCCCTCTCTCCGACAACCCGCGCAGTACTCGCCCCTCGTCCCGCTTCGCACTCGTCGCGAAGGACGCATCCGATTCTCCCGACGGAACCGCCCGCAGGGCATGACCTCTCCGCCAGTTCCCCCGGCTTCCGGTCTCCAGGGATGTGGCGATGCCGCTGCCTTCGCCGTGCGGGCGACACGTCCATGAGGTGGCGGTCCCCTCGGGGTGCTGACGTGGCCCTTAGCGTGGACGTGGTCCGATGTCGATGTCTTGGGGAGGCCGCGTGCGCTGGACGGTCAAGTCCGAGGAGCAGTTGTACCGAGACCGCTGGCTGGACATCCGCCTCGCGGAAGTGGACGCCGGGGGCCGGATGCTGGACCACCGCCTGATCCGGACACCCCCGGGTGCGGGAGTGGTCGTCCTCGATGAGCAGCGACACGTCCTGCTGTTGTGGCGGCATCGCTTCATCACCGACACCTGGGGCTGGGAGATCCCGATCGGTCAGATCGAGGACGGCGAGTCCGCCGCGGCCGCCGCTGCCCGGGAGTGCGAGGAGGAGACGGGATGGCGGCCGTCCGGCCTCCTACGGCCGCTCCTGGTCGTCCACCCGACACCGGGCATCAGCGACAGCGCCCATCACGTCTTCCAGGCCGACGCCGCGACGTACACCGGCCCACCCACCGACGGCTGGGAGTCGGAGCGCATCGAGTGGCTGCCGCTGGCCGACGTCCCCGGCCTTATCGAGCAGCGCGAAATCACCAGCGGCACCACGGCCACCGCACTTCTGTACGCCCTCAGCACGACCCGATGATCCTCACGGCCTCCGTCCTGGCGACGCTCCAACACGTACGCCCTGATTCTTTCTCTAGACCGAATATGCCGGTTTTGGACACCTCTCATATTCGGCGACTCGCCACACTTGCCCGATAGGCGGTCCCGGCGGCTTCGCGCCACAAAGAGTGGACGTGGCGGTGACGCATTGTGCGTGGGCCTTGCTCGATCTCCAAACCGATGAGACGCTTTCGGCACCCGTCATCTACGGTAAGGACATTTCGCTATGCCTCGACCGTGGGAGGCCGATCCGGCGGCCGGGTTCAGGCGCAGGCTGGGCAAGTCCGCACTTGAGCTGGGCGACACCAATGCGGACCCGACTTGTCCCGACATTTGGGAGCTGGACAATGGTGACGTCGCGGTGATCGGCCGGGACCTCACCGAACAGTACTCCGGTCGGCTGCCTGAAGGGGTTTCGGTCGGGAAAAACGAGCGGCTCGTGATCCTTCCCCGGAACATGGTGATCGCCGCCAAACCCGACATCCCCGATGCTTGATCTTGTGCGCGGTCTCCCTGCCCTGGAATTGGACGCCAAGGGGTATCTCAGCGATTTCTGGGAGTATCACGAACGCACCGATGGCGCATTCTGGAAACTGGAGCGGCGGCAGAGCTTTCGCGAGCCCGATGAGCCCAGCTGGGTCGCGATGAGCACCGGCGACTGGGACCGCGCACTCGCGCTGATCGAGGAGCAGCGGGCGAACGCGACCGTGAGCGGGCGCGAGAGCCACCGGCTTCGAATCGTGGAACAGCCGATCAGCCCCTACCTCCAATGGGAACTGCACGTCCTCCAGGGACGGGCCGAAGCGGGGGTCCAGGACGTCCGGGTGCTGGACGCCGGCGAAGTCAGCCACCTGGAGCCCGACCATCCCCTCCCCGAACTGGTGTTCCTCGGCATGACGGTGATGTACGAGGTCCTCTACGACCGCGAGGGCATGCACTCGGGCGGACGCCGTCACGACGACCCGGACCTGATCCGCGCCTGCCATCGGCAACTCGTCGCACTCCACGGCGCGGCCGAGCGGCTGCCGACCTACTTCGCCCGGGAGATCGCGCCACTGCCGGCTCCCGCCGGGCAAGCCTGAGACGGAGGAAGCAACCGGTGGTCAGGCGCGTTTTCGCAGGCCGCGCCACTCACCGGGCCTTCGTGACTACGCTGTTGCTCATGGTGATCGCTCTCGCCGCGGGCCTGGTCGCCTTCTCCCCCATCGCCTTGCGCGCCTGGGCGCCGCGCCTCGGCGACTGGGAACGGCTCAGCTGGATCGGCCAGACCTACGGTGCCGCGTCCGCGCTGCTGGCGGTTCTGGCCCTGATCGGCATCAGCGTCTCGCTCGTCCTCCAGGCCCGGGAGACCAAGGCCACCCGGGAGCAGGCGGTGCGGGCCGTCCACACCGACCTGCTGCGCATGGCGATGGAGGACGAGGTCTACCGGCGCGCCTGGGGCCCGTACTTCGCCGCGGGCGATTCCGAACGGCAACGCCAGCACATGTACATCAACCTGATCGTCTCCAACTGGCAGATGCGCTGGGGACTGCGGGACCTCAGCGAACAGCATCTACGGGCCACCGCCCATGTCCTCCTTTCGGGAGAGCCCGGGCAGCGGTTCTGGGCCGAGGGACGCGAGCTGCGGCTCCGCGCGGTCAACGGACGCCGTGAACGGCGGTTCCACCAGATCCTGGACGAGGAGTACCAGCACGCCCGCCGCGATCCAGCTCGTCCTCATGCTCCGCTCCCCGCCGAGAAGACGAAGGCGAGGAGGCCATGGCTGCTGATCGGCGGCACGCTCGCGGCGGCAACGGTCCTGGTCCCGGTGTTGCGTCGGCTCGTCGGTCACAGAAACGACAGATAGGGCCCCTTAGCCCCGCGCCCGGTGGTGGGCGGTGGGTCGTTGTCAGGAGACCGCCGCGTGGAGGGTGGTGGCGAGGTCCTTTGGAGCGGACAGCATGGGCCAGTGGCCGGTCGGGAGGTCGTAGCGGCGCCACGGGGGCTGGGACAGGTGGGCCAGCATCGGGATTCCGGCGTCCAGGAGGGCTGTGAACTCGCGGCAGGCGATCAGCACCCGGTCGACGCCTTCGGCGGGCTCGACCGGGTCGGGGACCGGCTGGGTGTAGGTGCCGAACGGGTGCGGGGTGCCCCGAGTACGCAGGACGTCCCTCTCATCCTCAGTAAGACTGTTCGACCTGCTCAGCATCGTTTCGACGGGCAGCTTCCAGCCCTCGCCGGACGCGGCGACCTGCTGTTGGAGTTCGTCCGCCGCCTCCGGCGGCATGAGGTCGAGCATGCGCATTCCGGTGAAGAACGGAGCGCTGTCCACGTACACCACCCGCTCCAGCCGGTCACCGAGGCGGGCGGCCGCAGCGGTCACCGGGGCGGCCGCGTAGCTGTGGGCGACCAGCGTCACGTCCCGCAGATCCTCGTTCTCGACGAAGCCGGTGATGTCTGAGATGTGGGTGTCCAGGTTCGTGTCCGGCTTGCCCTGGTCGGCTCGTTCGGCGACGCCGGTCAGGGTCAGCGGCAGTGCGGTGTGGCCCTGCTCTTCCAGAGCGCGGACGGTGTCTTCCCAGGCCCAGGCGCCGAGGCAGGCACCGGGGACGAGTACGAAGGTGGCCATGTGGTCTCCCGAAGGTGAGGTCTTACGGGGAGCGTAGGCTCGATACAGGACAGATCCCGCCCTGAAATGCCGAGTGATTCATGACACATCCCCTCACCCGTGTGCTGACCCTGCTGGAGCTGCTCCAGGCGAACTTCCAACTCCCCGGCACGGAGCTGGCGCGACGCCTCGACACCGACGTCCGGACGGTGCGCCGGTACATCGCCCACCTGCGCGATCTCGGCATCCCCGTGGAGGCGGAGCGCGGACGGCACGGCGGCTACCGGCTGGCTCGCGGCTACCGGATGCCTCCGCTGGTCCTCACCAACGACGAGGCCCTCGCCGTCGTCCTCGGCCTGCTCGCCGCCGAGCGTCTGGGCATGGGGACGGCCGCGCCCGCCGGCACCGGCGCCCTCACCAAGATCGAGCGGGTGCTTCCGCACGCGCTGCGCGACCCGCTCGCGGCCATGCGCGACACCCTCTCCTTCACCGCCAACGCCGTGGTCGGGCAGGCGCCCGAGACCAGCGTCCTGCTCACCCTCGCCCAGGCGTCCCGCGCCCGCAGGACGGTCGGCATCAGCCACGAGTCCGGACGCCGCGAACAAACCGAACGCGACATCGACCCCTACGGCGTGGTCTTCCACACCGGACGCTGGTACGTCGTCGGCCACGACCATCTGCGCGACGACCTGCGCACCTTCCGCGTCGACCGGATCACGTCCCCGACACTCCGGGACAGCCGCTTCACCGTGCCGGACGACTTCGACCCCGTCGCCCACCTGACCTCGACCCTGGCTCAGGGCTCATACCGGTGGCAGGTGGAGGTGATGATCCAAGGTCCTCTCGACGCGATCGCCCGGCGGCTGTCCAGCGCGGCCGTGACCCTCACCGCGCAACCCGCCGGCGTTCTGATGCGCGTGCAGGCGGAACGGCTGGACGGCATGGCGCACATGCTCGCGTCCCTGGAGTGGCCCTTCACCATCCACCACCCCGACGAACTGCGCGGAGCCCTCACCGATCTCGCCGATCGGCTCGCCGCGACCGCTCAGCGCGTCCCGGACGAACCTCTGTGATGACGACCGGACCTTGTCCGGCCGCACCCCTTTCCGTCATGATTCCGGGCATCATCGGGGGAAGGGGCCTGACATGCGGGGTTTCAGGGCGGCGGGGACAGTCCTGGCTGCGGCTCTACTCGCAGCGGGGTGCGGAGGTTCGGGGAGCAAGGATCCGGTCGCCGCGACGACGCCTCCGAAGGTGCATTCGACGGCTCGTCCCACATGCCTGACGGGCGACGCGAACGGCTCCGCCGTCTGGGCCGGGGACAGCCAGGTGCTGCTGCTCGGCTCCGGAACCAAGGGCGTCGTCCTCGCGCCGCAGATCGACGGCAACGCCTGTAGCTGGACGGACGAGATGCACCGCCTCGCCAAGGCGGGGTACCACGTCGCGGCCGTCAGCTACGAGGACGACCGGTCGAAGTCGATTCCGGCGGCGGTGCAAACGTTGCGCGCTCAGGGGGCCACCAAGGTCGTCCTGATGGGCGCGTCCGCCGGGGGCGGGCTCGTCGTCGACCAGGCGGGCGGGATCAGCCCCGCGCCCGCGGGTGTGATCGCGGTCAGCCCGGTCGAGGTGTGGCCGCAGCAGCCAGGACCGGAGAAGTTCCAGGGCCCGATGCTGCTGCTGGAGTCGAAATCGGACAACGACGCGCCGATGAGCACCGTGAAAGCGCTGGTCGGACGGCATCCCGGCGGGGCGGACAGCCTGTTCTTCGACGGGAACGACCACGGCTACTCCCTCGTGATGCTCCAGGACAAGGCGCGTCCCGCCATCGACGCGTTCCTCAGGAAGACCTTGGGCTGACGGTGCGGCTCTACCTCTCCTCCTTCCGTACGGGTGACCGTCCGGATCTCCTGCTCGAACTGTGCGGGCCAGAACATCGGAAGATCGCCGTCATCGCCGACGCCCTGGACGCGGAGCCCGAGGAAACACGTCGGGAAGGCGTCCGCCGAGAGATCGCGGCGCTGTCAGAACTCGGGTTCACCGCCGCCGAGATCGACCTGCGCGAGTTCGCCGACCGTCCCGCGGACCTCGCGGACGAACTGGACCGCTTCCCCGCCGTCTGGGTGCGTGGCGGGAACGTGTTCGCGCTGCGGTACGCCATGGCCCGCAGCGGAGCCGACGCCCTGCTGACGAAGCTGATCCGCGACGACGCCCTCGTCTACGCCGGATACAGCGCCGGGGCGTGCGTGCTCGCGCCCAGCCTGCGCGGACTGGACGCGTGCGACGATCCGCACGCCGCCCCCGAGACGATCTGGGACGGCCTGGGCGTTCTCGACCACGCGTTCGTCCCGCATGTCGACTCCCCGGGCCATCCCGAGTGCGAGGCGCTCACGCGCGTCGCGGCCGGCTACCGCGCGAACGGCGTCCCGCACCGGACGCTGAGGGACGGCCAAGTGCTCGTCGTGGACGGCGGCAGGGCGGCGACCGTCTCCTGAGACGAGTCAGGCCGTGTGAGTCAGATCACGAGAAGGGGTGGTAGGCGGGGACCGCGCGACATACGTTCGTGGAGTCGCACGGCCCTGAGGGAGTGACGCCGCATGCCACGAATCCGTGTCGAGGTCGACGGGGCGACGTACGAGGACGACGTCGAACCGCGAGTCCTGCTGGTCCACCATCTGCGCGAACGACTGGGGAAGGTCGGCACCCCGGTCGGCTGTGACACCACCAACTGCGGCGCGTGCACCGTCCTGCTGGACGGTCTGAGCGTCAAGAGCTGCTCGGTGCTGGCCGTCCAGGCGGACGGCCGCTCGGTCACCACCGTCGAGGGGCTGAGCCCCGACGGGTCCGGCGGCCATCCGCTGCAGCGGGCCTTCCACCGCGAGCACGCGCTCCAGTGCGGGTACTGTACGCCGGGCATGATCATGGCGTCGCTCGACCTGCTGCGCGACAACCCCGACCCGTCCGAGGAGGAGGTCCGGGAGGGCCTGGAGGGCAACCTGTGCCGGTGCACGGGCTACCAGAACATCGTGCGGGCCGTGCGCAGCGCCGCGGCCGAGGCGCGTACAGGCGAGGTGGCGCCGTGACCGAGATCGGGCACGCGAGACTCCGCTCCGAGGACGCGCGCCTGGTCACCGGCCGGACGCGCTGGACCGACAACCTGACCCCCGCCGGAACGCTGCACGTCGTCTACCTTCGCAGCCCGCACGCGCACGCCCGGATCGACCGGATCGACGTCGAGGCGGCCAGGGGCAGGCCGAACGTCGTGGCCGTCCTGACCGGCGCGGATCTCGCCGAGGAGCAGGGCGCGCTGCCCTGCGCGTGGCAGGTCACCGAGGACATGAAGCTGCCCGCGCACCCGCCGATGGCCGTGGACGAGGTCCGCTACGCGGGCGAGCCCGTCGCCTGCGTGGTGGCCCGCGACCGGTACTCGGCGGCCGACGCGCTGGAGGACATCGACGTCGACTACACGCCCCTGCCCGTCGTGACGGACATGGAGCGGGCCGTCCAGGACGGCGCGGACCTCGTCCACTCCGACCTCGGCACGAACGCGTCCTACACGTGGGTGTTCGAGCAGGGCGACCTGGACGCGGCCCTGCGCGACGCGCCCGTGCTGCTGGAGCGCCGGTTCGTCCAGCAGCGGCTCATCCCGACGGCCATGGAACCGCGCTCGGTGCTCTGCGAGCCGGACGGCTCGGGCCCGAACATGGACTTCACGCTCTACTCGGCCACCCAGATCCCGCACATCCTCCGGCTGATGCTGGCGGTGGTCACCGAGATCCCCGAGCACCGCATCCGGGTCGTCGCGCCGGACGTCGGCGGCGGGTTCGGCTCGAAGCTGCAGGTGTACGGCGAGGAGGTGCTCGCGCTGCTGCTCGCGCGGCGGCTCGGCCGGCCTGTGAAATGGACCGAGTCGCGCAGCGAGGGCAACATGGCCGTCCACCACGGCCGCGACCAGATCCAGAAGGTGACGCTCGCCGCGGGCCGCGACGGGGTCATCCGGGGCCTCAAGGTCGAGCTGCTGGCGGACATGGGCGCGTACCTGATGCTGGTCACGCCCGGCATCCCGCTGCTCGGCGCGTTCATGTTCAACGGCATCTACAAGATGGACGCCTACTCCTTCACCTGCACGGGCGTGTTCACGAACAAGACGCCGACCGACGCCTACCGGGGCGCGGGACGGCCCGAGGCGACGTTCGCGATCGAGCGGCTGATGGACGAGCTGGCCGCCGAACTCGGCCTCGACCCCGTCGAGGTGCGCCGCCGCAACTGGATCACCCACGACGAGTTCCCGTACGACACGATCGCCGGACTGACCTACGACACGGGCAACTACGAGGCCGCCACGGACAAGGCGCTCGCGCTGTTCGAGTACGACAAGCTGCGCGCCGAGCAGAAGGACCGGCGCGAGCGGCGCGACCCCGTGCAGCTCGGCATCGGCGTCTCGACGTACACCGAGATGTGCGGGCTCGCGCCGTCCCGGGTGCTCGGCTCGCTGTCGTACGGCGCGGGCGGCTGGGAGCACGCGTCGGTGCGGGTCCTGCCGTCCGGGAAGGTCGAGGTCGTGACCGGGTCGTCCGCGCACGGGCAGGGCCACGAGACCGCCTGGGCGCAGATCGCCGCCGACCGGCTCGGGGTGCCGTTCGAGGACGTGCGGGTGCTGCACGGCGACACCGCCGTCTCCCCCAAGGGCATGGACACCTACGGGTCGCGGTCGCTGGCGGTCGGCGGCGTCGCGCTCTACCGCGCCTGCGACAAGGTCGTGGAGAAGGCGAAGACGATCGCGGCGCACCTGCTGGAGGCGTCCGAGGACGACCTGGAGTTCGGCGGCGGCCGGTTCAGCGTCCGGGGCGTCGAGGCGGCGGGCGTGACGATCCAGGAGGTCACGCAGGCCGCGTTCGCCGCGCACGACCTGCCGGACGGCGTCGAGCCGTCCCTGGACTCCGACGTCACCCACGACCCGGACAACTTCTCCTTCCCGCACGGCACCCACCTGTGCGCCGCCGAGATCGACACCGAGACCGGCTTCACCAGGATCCGCAAGTACGTGGCGGTGGACGACGTCGGCAACGTCGTCAACCCGCTGATCGTCGAGGGGCAGGTGCACGGCGGGCTCGCCCAGGGCATCGCGCAGGCCCTCTACGAGGAGGCCGTGTACGACGCGGACGGCAACCTCACGACGACCACGATGGCCGACTACCTGGTGCCGTCCGCGGCCGACCTGCCGTCCTTCACCACCGACCGCACCGAGACCCCGGCGGCGGGCAACCCGCTCGGCGTGAAGGGCGTGGGCGAGGCGGGCACGATCGCCTCCACCCCGGCCGTGGTGAACGCGGTCGTGGACGCGCTGCGCCCGTTCGGCGTCCGCGACGTCGCGATGCCCTGCACACCCGAACGCGTCTGGACGGCGCTGCGCGAGGGAGGCGCTCCGTGATCCCCCCGACCTTCGACTACCTGCGTCCGGAGTCGCCGGACGAGGCCGCCCGGATGCTCGCGGACGCCGGCGAGGACGCCAAGGTCCTCGCCGGCGGGCAGTCGCTCATGCCGCTGCTGCGGCTCCGCCTCGCCTACCCCGACGTCCTGGTGGACCTCGACCGGATCGCGGAGCTGCGCGAGATCCGCGACGACGGCGACGCCATCGTGATCGGCGCGACCGCCACGCACCACCAGGTCGTCCGCGACCCGCTCGTCCGCGAGCACGCGCCGCTGGTCGCCGCCGCGACCGCGACGGTCGCCGACCCGGCCGTCGGGCACCGCGGCACGTTCGGCGGCTCCCTCGCGCACGCCGACCCCGCCGGTGACCTGCCCGCCGTGGCGCTCGCGCTCGACGCGGTGCTGCTCGCGCGCTCGGCGTCCGGCGGCGACCGGGAGATCCCGGCGCGGGAGTTCTTCGCGGACTGGATGACCACGGCCCTCGAACCGGACGAGCTGCTGACCGGCGTCCGCGTCCCGAAGGCCGCCGGGCCGGGATGGGGCTTCCGCTACGAGAAGTTCCACCGGACGGCGCAGGCGTGGGCGATCGTCGGCGTCGCGTGCGCCGTCCGGCGCGTCCAGGGCGCGGTGGAGGACGTCCGGATCGGGCTCACCAACATGGGTCCGGTGCCGGTCCGCGCGTCCGCGGTCGAGGACCGGCTCGCCGGGAGCACGCTGTCGGACGGCGCGCTGCGGGAGGCGTCCGAACACGCCGCCGAAGGCACCGAACCCCCGTCCGACCTGCACGGATCCGCCGAGTACCGGAGCCATCTGGCCCGCGTGCTGACGCGCCGGGCGCTCACCGCGGCGACCGCGCGCTGACGGGGCCCGGGACGCGCGGCCGGGCCTCCCCGCCCGCCCGGCCGCGCGTCCCCCGCCTGGCGGGGACCGCCCGGCGGAACGTAGGGTCACGTCAACCCCGGACGAGAGAAGGACCCGAAACCATGGAGCTCGACCACGAATTCACCGTCCCCGTCCCGGTGGAGCAAGCCTGGTCGGTGCTGCTCGACGTGGAGCGCGTCGCGCTGTGCATGCCGGGCGCGACCCTCGACTCGGCGGCGGACGAGGAGTACCAGGGGCGGCTCCGGGTGCGGGTCGGCGCGATGACGATCACCTACCGCGGCGTCGCCCGGATCGTCGTGGCGGACGAGGGCTCGCGGTCCCTCACGATCGACGCGCGCGCCAAGGAGGCGCGCGGATCGGGCACCGCCAACGCCACCGTCCAGGCCCGGCTGCACGACGAGGACGGCACGACGCGCGTCACCGTCCGCACCAAGCTGAACGTGACGGGCCGCCCGGCGCAGTTCGGCCGCAACATCCTGTCCGAGGTCGGCGGACGGCTCATCGGCCGCTTCGCCAAGGCCCTCGCCGAGGAGCTGGAGGGCTCCGACGCCACGGCCCCCGCCGAGCGGACCGCCGAAGGCCGGACGGAGGCGGCGCGTCCGGGCGCCGCCGACCAGTCCGGGCCGTCCGCCTCCGGCGGCGACGCGCGCGACGAGAAGCCGCCGGTCCCGACCGTCCCCCGCCCGCGCCCCGCGAGCCCCCTCGAACAACTCCCCCCAGAACCCGCCCCCGCCGCCCCCACGCAGAACCAGCACACGCCGGACGACGCGGACCGGAAGCCGGGCGACCAGGACGCGACGGCGGCCCAAGACGCGGCGGAAGACCACAACGCGGCAGCAGATCGGAACGCCGGAGACCAGAACGCGACGGCGGACCAGGACGCGACGAGAGACCAAGGCGCGACAGGAGACCGGGACGCGGAAGCGAACCAGGGCGCAACAGGAGACCAAGGCGCGGCGGGAGACCAGGGCGCGGAAGCGGACCAGGGTACGGCGCCCGCGCCGGTGACGCGGATCCATCCGCGTCGCGAGGACGACGCGATCGACCTCCTGGAGATCGCCGGTCCGTCGCTCGCCAAGCGGGCCGTCCCGGCCGCCGGGGGCGTGGCGTTGCTCCTGGCGATCTTCTACGTCCTCCGCCGTCGCCGCCGCTGACCAACGGAAGCCGCTCCCGCCGCCCACCGCCGCCCACACGGACCAGCGGGGCCCAGCGCGATCGGAATGCCAAGGGCAGGTCAATGATCGCCCGCGTGCCGGTGGTGACGTTGGCGGTGCGCGGGCGGGTTCCGGTCGGCTTGGCGTGTGCACATCCTCACCGAAGGACCGCCGGGCGGCCCGGCGCTCCCCCGCGACTCGTGGTGGTACCGCGAGCGGCGGGCGATCCTCTCGCGCGAGCTGCGCCGGCTCGGTCCCCCCGGACGGGCCGCGCACCTCGGCTGCGAGGACGGCGCGGACGCCCTCCACCTGCACCGGCACGGCTGGCAGACCACCGCGCTCGTCCCCGATCCGAGCGCCGTCGCCGACGTCGCGGCCGTCCGCGCGCTGGGCGTGACGGCGCTGGCGGGCGATCCGTGCTACCTGCCGCTGCCGACCGCCGCGTTCGACCTCGCGGTCGCGTTCGACCTGCTCGCACGCGTCGAGGACGACCACCGGGCCGCCGCCGAGATCGCACGCGTCCTGCGTCCCGGCGGGACGGCCCTGATCGCGGTCCCGCAGGACATGCGGCTGTGGTCGGCGCATGATCTGGCCTGCGGGAACGTCCGCCGCTACTCGCGGGACGCGTTCTGCGCGCTGCTCGCCGGGGCGGGCCTGGCCATCGACCGGCTGTGGAACTGGAACGTGCTGCTCCGGCCGCTCGCCCGGCTGCGCCGCCACCAGGTCACGGGCTGGGAGACCCGGCCGCGCCGCCCGGCCGCCGACCGGCTCCTCGGCTGGGTCGTCCAGGCCGAGGATCTGCTGCCGGTGCAGTCGCTGTCCGGCACGACGCTCATCG